>JBIIJJ010000134.1:0-4930 GCA_044233875.1 Miltoncostaeaceae bacterium
CTGGTGGTGGCCGAGAGCGATGAGGACGTGCTCCTCTACGAGACGGGCCACATCCCGGGTGCCGTGAAGATCGACTGGCACACCGACCTGAACGACCCGCTCACCCGCGACTACGTGGACGCCGAGCACTTCGCCGCGCTGATGTCGGCCAAGGGCATCACGCCCGACACCACCATCGTCTTCTACGGCGACCAGAACAACTGGTGGGCGGCCTACGCGCTGTGGGTGACGTCGCTGTTCGGGCACGCCGACGTGCGACTGCTGGATGGCGGCCGCAAGAAGTGGATCGACGAGGGCCGTTCCATCACCACCGAGGTGCCGGCGCCCGCCTCCGCCGACTACCCGGTGACCGCACGGGACGACAGCGTGATCCGCGCATACCGCGAGCAGGTGCTCGCCCACATCGGCAACGGCCCGCTGGTCGACGTGCGCTCGCCCGGCGAGTACAGCGGCGAACTGCTGCACATGGCCGACTACCCGCAGGAGGGCGCGCTTCGCGGCGGGCACATCCCCACGGCGAAGAACGTGCCGTGGCGCCGCGCGGCCAATGAGGACGACGGCACGTTCCTGCCGGTTGAGCAGCTGAAGGCGATCTACCAGGACGAGATCGGCCTGACCCCGCAGGACGACGTGGTGGCCTACTGCCGCATTGGCGAGCGGTCGAGCCACACCTGGTTCGTGCTCACCCACCTGCTCGGATTCGACAACGTGCGCAACTACGACGGCTCGTGGGTGGAGTGGGGCAACGCCGTGCGCGTGCCCATCGAGAAGTGAGGGACGCCCTCCACGAGATCATCGAGGAGTTCGCGGACACGCCGAAGGAGCTGCGGCTGCCGCTGCTGCTCGACTTCGCCAACTCCCTGCCGCCCCTGCCCCAGCGACTGGTGGACGACCGCGACTCCATGGAGCCTGTGGAGGAGTGCCAGGCGCCGCTGTTCCTGTCGGTGGACGTCCAGCCCGACGAGGTGCGCCTGTACTTCGACGCACCCCCCGAGGCCCCGACGTCGCGCGGGTTTGCGTCGGTGCTGCACCAGGGGCTGGACGGCGCCACCCCCGAGGAGGTGCTCTCCACCCCCAACGACTTCTACCTGTCGATGGGCCTTGACGAGCTGGTGACGCCCCTGCGCATGCGTGGCATGGCGGGCATGCTGGCGAGGGTGAAGCGGCGCGTGGCCGAGGGCATGGGAGCCGGCGCCTAGCGAGCGGGGGCGGGCGCCAGCAGCAGGCGTCCGCCACTCACCACCTGCACCGTGGCCGGATACACGGCCTCGCGCACGCCCGGCGTGAAGCGCATGGTGCCGAGCACCGACGGCACCGACCGAAGCCTGCGCAGGCCGTTCAGCACCTGGCCGGGTGCGGCGCCGCTGCCCGCACCGGCAGCGGCCTCCAGCAGCTGCACGCCGCCGTAGCCCTGGGCGGCGAATGCGCTCGGCGTGTCGCCGTACTTGGCGCGGTAGGCGCGCACGAACGCCCGGCTCGCGCGGTCGCGCTTACCCGGGTTCCACGAGGCACTCACGATGAAGCCATCGGTGGCACTGCCCGCGGCGCCGAGCACATCGGGGGTGTTGTAGCCGTTGCCCCCCACCTTCACCGCCTGCGATCCGGCTGCGGCCACGGCCAGGTTCACCGCCTCCCTGCTGCGCGCGGCGAAGAAGATGGCCTGCGGCGCCGGGGCGACGGCCGTGGCGATGACGCGTGCGGCCTCACCCGATCCCATTGGCATGGAGACATCGGCCAGGAGCCGTATTCCCTGCGCGGCCGCCGCCTGGCGGAACGCCTGGGCGGCCCCCTCGGAGTAGCCATCCCCCGTCACCGATACCAGCGATGCCGTGGTGACCCCGCGCGTGTCGTTGGCGTACGCCACCGACGCCGGGATGAGGCGGTTCTCCGAGAGGCTCACCCGCCAGAACGTGGGCCCCGCCACGGCGATGTCGAGCGTCGTGTTGGTGACGCCCAGCACGGGAATGCCCGCAGCACCCGCAATGGGGTCGGCCGCCGCGGCCACGCCCGAGAGGGTGGGCCCCAGCACCGCTGATACACGCGCGCCCACGAAGCCCACCATCTGCCACGTGCCCATCTGATCGATCGACTGGTCATCCGCCAGGTTCAGCCGCACGCGCACCGCGCCGCCGCGTGAATGATCTGCCGCGAGCGATGCCCCGCGCGCCTGCGCCACGCCGTACGGCGATGCCGACCCGGTCATCGACGCCAGCGAGCCGCCCGTGGCCACGATGGGCTGAGCCGCCCATGCGGCGCCGGCGGGGACGAGCGCGAGGGCGGTGGCGGCCAGGGTGATCGCGGTGCGGCGCGGCATGCGGGCAACTCCATGTCGGGAGGAACGGCGCGCGGATGGTACGCGAGCCCGCCGGTAGGCTGGGCCCGTGAATCCCCGCATCACCGTGCTCATCGCAGTCGCCATCGGCGGTGCGATCGGGGCGCTCGCGCGTGCGGGGCTCAGCGAGGCCGTCACCTGGGGCGACTGGCCGTACATGACGCTCGGCGTGAACCTGGTGGGCACCGTGCTGCTCGCAGCGCTGGGCGCCCTCATCGCGTGGCGCCCGCACCTTCCTCACTGGCTCAACCCGCTGGTGGGGGTCGGCATCTGCGGATCGCTCACCACGTTCTCCACCATGCAGCTCGAGGCCGTGGTGGCGGTGCGCGACGGGCTGTCGGCCACGGGCGTGATCTACATCGCGTCCAGCGTGCTGCTGGGGCTCGCCGCGGTAATCGCAACCCGCGCCGTGGCTCGGAAGGTGCTCACGTGAACGCCCTGGCCTGGGCGCTGGTGGCCCCCGCAGGAGCACTGGGTGCGCTGGCCCGGCACGGCACCGGACGCCTGATGGCCGCGCTCACCGGCCTTGGCGCGCCGTGGGGCGTGATGGTCGTGAACCTGGCCGGCGCGTTCCTGGTGGGGCTCGTCGCGGGGCTCGGCCTGGGCCACGGCCCGTTCCTCGTGCTGGCCCTGGGGTTCCTGGGCTCGTACACCACGTTCTCCACGTGGATGGTCGAGACCGATGCGCTCCTCGAGCGCCGCAGGTACGTCACCGCGCTCATCAACGTGGTGGGCCCCGCCATCGGGGGATTCATGCTGGTGGCGGCGGGTATCGCCGCGGGGGTGGCGCTCTCCTGAGCGCGGGCGCGCTAGCCGGCGGAGTTGAAGACGATGATGAGCACCACGACCGCGATGACGACGCAGATGGTCGCCGTGATGAACGCGGTCATGAACTTCGGCATCGGCGGGATGGGCGGCAGCTCGGCCATGTGACTCTTTCGCAGCGGTTGCGGAACCGACGTGATTCCACCAGACGCCGCGGTGAATAACCCGTCCCGAAACGGCATTTGCGCACCTTCCCCGACGGTCGTCATGGCCCCGGGGGGACACTCGGCGGACCGATCTCCCCCGCGGACGCGCAAAACGGGCATACCGTGGACCCATCAGGACACGTCGCGCTGAAAGGATCATCAATGAGCATCCGCACGCGCTCCATCGCCATCGCAGCCGTCTCGGCCGTGGCGCTCGCAGGGGCGGCAAGCCCGGCCCTCGCGCAGAAGACCATCACGGTCACCACGCCGAAGTCGGCACCGATGGCCTTCACGGGCATGCCGAAGACGCTGAAGGCCGGCACGTACACCTTCAGGTACGTCAACAGCTCCGGCATCGAGCACAACCTCAAGGTGGGCTCGAAGGCGACGCCGCTGTTCAGCACGGGCAGCAAGACGGTCAAGGTCACCCTCAAGAAGGGCACCACCGTGGCCTACGAGTGCACACCGCACAAGACCATGATGAAGGGGACCATCAAGGTCACCTGAGAAGTACCCCCAGCGGGATTCGAACCCGCGCTACCGCCGTGAAAGGGCGGCGTCCTGGACCACTAGACGATGGGGGCCAGGAGGTGTGAGGCTACCTGGCCCCAGCCGGGGTCAGGCGGCCTGCACGCCGGTTTCGCCATCCAGTGCGTCTGCCGGCGGGCGGCACACGGGGCACGGAGCCCAGTGCGAGGCGAGGTAGCGCCACGGGCCGTGGATGGTGTCGCGCACACCGGGGTCCCCCCGGTGGGGCGCTTCAGGGCAGTCGAGGCGGTGGTACTGGCCAAAGCCGCCCCTGCTGTAGTGGGCCACCACTCCCTCGGTGGCCACGCGGTCGCGTGTCGCGTGCGTCATGTTCATGTGCGTCCCTCCTCGTGAGGAACCGGGCCCATGCCCGTGTCGTTCATCTGCTTTCGGCGCGAAGGTATCACCGACGGGGCATTCGCCGCCAACCAGTGCGTTCCCTCGTGTCAGTACTGCATCAGGACGACCGCGCCTGCACGATCAGCGCCTCGAGCCTGCGGTGGGTCTCCTGCATTCCCTCCGCCATGCCACCGGCCAGCTGGGCATCGCGGCCTTCCCCGGTGGGGTGCGTGATGTCCACGGTGAACAGCGTGCGGCCATCATCGGTGGCCGCCAGGGTGGCCTCCTCGCGCGCGCCGGCGTCGGGGAACGGATCGAACACGAAGGTCTGCACCAGGCGCGTGGGCCGCTCCACCTCGATGTAGTCGCCACCGAACCCGAACACGGTGTCGTGCGCGTGCATCTCGAACCGCCAGCGTCCGCCCGGGCGCACGTCCATCTCGATCACCTGGGGTGCGTGGTGGGCCGGCCCCCACCACCGGGGTATCAGCGCAGGGTCGGTCATGACGTCCCACACCAGATCGGGCGGTCCCGGGAACACCCGCTCGAGGCGCACGCCCTTGTCGCCGACGCTCGTCACGTTCGTCGTCACGGGTCCATCGTAGGCACACGCCGCGGGTACCGTTCCGCTCATGCATGGTGCCCCCGACCTCCCCCGCCGGTTCGTGGCGGAGTTCATCGGCACCTTCATCCTCGTGGCCGGGGGCTGCGCGGCGGCAGCGGTTGACTACCGCATGGACGGCATCCTCGGGGGCCACAT
>JBIIJJ010000135.1:0-4929 GCA_044233875.1 Miltoncostaeaceae bacterium
GGGGAGGCGGTCGTTCATCAGGGTGAAGATCGACTTCTTGATCTCGCCGCCGTAGCGGGTGCCGCCGATGAGGATCTCCAGCTCGGTCAGGTTGAGCGTGACGAACCCGCTCGAGTTGGTGCCGTGCACGGCGGGGTCGGCCTTGAACTCGGGCGCGTGGAGGATGAGCGCACGCGGCTGGTGCACCGCGATCTCCTCCGGCGTGGCCGGGATGAACATGGTGCGCGCGAACAGCACATGCCACGCCGAGTCGCTCACCAGCCGCAGCGGCAGGCGGTGCTCGGGGTGGGCGCCCGCGAAGGCGTCGAGCACGAACAGCTCACGGCCGTCCGACAGCCACGCGGCGAGGTCCTTGCGGATGTGCGCGTTGTGCTCGGGTGAGATGGGCTGGTTCGGGCCCCACCACACGCGGTCGTCGCTGGCGGGCTCCTTGACGGTGAACTTGTCCTTGGGGGAGCGGCCCGTGTTGGGCGCGGTGTTCACCAGGAGCGGCCCGCCTGCGGAGATCGTTCCCTCGCCGCGCCTGAGCGCGTGCTCGTAGATCTCCTCGGTCGTCGGGTTCCAGTGGACGGTGCCCGAGGTCGTGATGCCGTGGGCGTCCAGGCCGACAGGGCCGTTGCCGTTGCTCATGCATTCCCTCCGGTGGGATTTCGCGGCCACGCGGGGCGTGCACACCGCCGCGCGGTCCGGGAAACGTACCTGTTCAGTCCCCGGAAAACGGCTGCGGGCACAGGGCCATTCGTACCGCTGGTACGGTCGTCCCATGCGGCGAGATGAGCTCGAGGCAGCGGGCATAAACGTGCCGGTGCTGGCCACCGTGTGCGGAGGGCCGTTGCCGCAGCCCGGCAACTGGGCCATGAGGCTCGAGCGCCTGGGCCTGGACGTCATCACCACGGGTGCCCCGGAGGATGATCCGTCGGGCGTGGCCGAGGCCGTCGCGGCCGTGCCGTTCCGTCCCGTGCTCGCGCGAGCCGGCGACGCCGAGGCCCTGGCAGCGGCCGGCGCGCGCATCGTGGCCACCGATGACCCGGCTCCGGAAGGCGCCTATGCGTTCCGCTCAGGCGAGGTGACGGTGGTGCCCATCGCGGCCGACACGCCCGCCGAGAACGCCAACGACGTCGCCCGCGCCGTGCTCGCCGCTGCCCGGGGCGGCCAGGCGTCGGCCATCTGGGTGGCCGCCCCCGACCTCTCCGACGTTCCCGAGGACATCGTGGAGGCCAAGCTCGAGGCCATGTGCGATGGAACGCGCATGGCGCGCATGTGGCTTTCGAAGCAGCAGAGCGACCCCGACTGACCGGGGCGTCCTAGCCGGCGCTCTCCGGCAGGCGGTTGCGGCGGCGGGCCGAGAAGTACGTGGCCTGCGGGTGGTGCATGATGATCGCGGCCGTGCTCTGCTCGGGCGTGAGCTGGAACGCGCTGGTGAGGCCCATGCCCATCTCCTCGGGGTGCGGACCGAGCAGGCGCAGAACGTCGACGTGCTGCTCGATGTCCGGGCAGGCGGGGTAGCCCCATGAGTAGCGGCGTCCCTGGTCGGTGCCCAGGCCCAGCTCGCGCTTGATGCGCGCGTGCACCAGGTCGGCCATGCCCTCGGCGGCCTCCACGGCAAGGCCGTGGGCGAAGTACGCCTCGGTGTACTCCTCCTCCGCCTGCAGGCGGTCGAGGTATTCGGTGGCCTCCTGCCCCACGGTCACGGCCTGCAGGGCGATCACGTCGCGCACGCCGCTGTCGACGGGCCGTAGGTAATCGGCCAGGCACAGCAGCCGGCCCTCATCCTGGCGGGGGAAGTCGAACCGCGCGGCCTCATCGCCCGTCTCGGGATCGAACACCACCACGTCGTCGCCGTCGCGACCCGCGGGGAAGTACCCGTAGGTGGCCCGCGGCACGATCCAGCCGTCCTCGATGGACCGCTTCTCCATCTCGCGCCGCCGGGGCAGGAACTCCTCGGTCACGATGCGCTCGAACTCGGCCTCGTCCTGCCCGCGTCCGCCCCACGACATCTTGTAGAGCGACTTCTCGTCCATGCGGGCGAACATCTCTTCCACATCGAAGTCGGTCACGCGCACGGCACCCCAGAACGGGGGCTCGGGCACCGGGGCGTCGTCGAGCACCACCGGCTCGGCCGCTGGCCGGGGACGCGCCTTGGCCTCGGTCACCTTCTCAGCGCTCTCACGGGCTTCGTCCAGCTGCTCCTGGCGGAACACCGGGCGGTCGGCAGGGTCCTGCAGGCGGTCCACCGCGGCCAGTCCGTCGAAGGCGTCCTTGCAGTAGAACACCCCGCCCGCGTACGGCTCGCCGTCCTCCAGGAACAGCGTGCGCCGACCGAACTGACGGTTGATCGCCGCGCCGCCGATCAGCACCGGGTAGTCCATCTCGCGTGCGGCGAGCTCCTGCACCAGCAGCGGCATCTGCTTGCTGGTGCTCACCAGCAGCGCCGACACGCCGATGACGTCGGCCTTGTGCTCCACCGCGGCATCGATGATGGCCGTCACCGGCACCTGGCGGCCCAGGTCATGCACGGTGTAGCCATTGTTCTTGAGGATCGTGCCCACGAGGTTCTTGCCGATGTCGTGCACGTCGCCGTACACCGTGGCCATGATGACCGTGCCCTTGGTGTAGCCCTCCACCTGGTCGAGGAACTGCTCGATGTGGGCCACGCTCTTCTTCATGACCTCCGCGCTCTGAAGCACGTAGGGCAGGATCAGCTCGCCACGGCCGAAGCGGTCGCCCACTTCCTTCATGGCCGGCAGCAGCACCTCGTTCAGCACCGCGATGGCCGGGTCATTGCTGCGCCCGCCGCGCTGGTCGAGCGCGTCGTCGATGTCGGCCTCAACGCCCTCGGGCACCCGGTGCAGGATGCGCTCGAAGATGATCTCGTCGGGCGGCAGCCCCTCGAACCTCGCGGCCGGGTCGGGTGCCTCCTGCTCCTCCACGCCCTCGTACTTGGCGATGAAGCGGGGGAGGGCGTCCTCGCGCCGGGCGAAGATGAGGTCGTCGGCCAGCTCGATCTCGTCGGCGGGAATCTCGCCCAGCGGACGGTTGTGCGTGGGGTTGATCATCGCCAGGTCGAGCCCGGCCTCCACGGCCCGCGCCAGGAACACGCTGTTCAGCGTGGCGCGCGCCGGCGGGGCGAGCCCGAACGACACGTTGCTCACGCCGAGGCTGGTGAACACGCCCGGCAGGTTCTCCTTGATCAGGCGGATGCCCTCGATGGTGGCCTTGCCCGACTCCCGGTACTCGTCCTCGCCGGTGGCCAGCGTGAAGGTGAGGGCATCGAAGATGAGCGCGCTGGGGTCGAGCCCATACTCACCCACCACGATGTCGTGGATCTTCTTGGCCACGCCCAGCTTGGCCTCGGGGGTCTTGGCCATGCCGATCTCGTCGTCGATCGTGAGGGCCACCACCGCGGCGCCGTGCTTCTTGACGATCGGCACGACCTGGTCGATCTTCACCCGGCCGTTCTCCATGTTGATGGAGTTCACGATGGCGCGGCCGGGGTAGGCGGCCAGCGCGGCCTCCACGGCGTCGGCCTCGGTGCTGTCGATCATCAGCGGGGCTTCCACGCCCATGGCCAGCTTCTTGGTGAGGATGGCCAACTGCTCGGGCTCGTCAACGCGCTCGGTCAGCGCCACGCACACGTCGAGCACGTGCGCGCCGAACTCCACCTGCTCGCGGGCAACGGCGAGGGCGCCGTCGTAGTCGTCCGCGAGGATCATCTCCTTGATCTTGCGGCTGCCCTGCGTGTTCACGCGCTCGCCCACGATGGTGGGGCGGGGCTCCTGGCCCAGGTCGACCGCCCGCATGGCGCTTGCCACGCGCGGGGTGGTGTCGGTGGCAGGGTGCTTGTGGGGCGTTACGTCCTTCAGCGCCGCCACGATGGCCCGGATGTGGTCGGGCGTGCTGCCGCAGCAGCCACCCACCACGTTGGGGCCGAAGTCGCGCACCATGGCGGCGATCTGCTTGGCCATCTCGTCCGGGCCCAGGTCGTAGTGCGCCACGCCGCCCACGTTGCGGGGCAGGCCGGCGTTCGGCACCACCGAGATGGGCTTGGCCGAGTGGCTGCACATGTAGCTGACCGGCTCGCGCAGGTGCTCGGGGCCCACGGAGCAGTTGGTGCCGATCACGTCCACTCCCATGGCCTCGAGAATGGTGACTACGGCGCCCACGTCGGTGCCCAGCAGCATTCGGCCGGTCTGGTCGAGCGCCACCTGCGCCTGGATCGGCACCGAGGTGCCCATGTCGTCGAACGCCAGGCGGATGCCATGGATGGCCGCGCGGGTCTCGAGGATGTCCTGCTGGGTCTCGATGAGCAGCACGTCGGCGCCGCCCCGCATGAGCCCCTTGGCCTGCGTGCGGATCTGGTTGGCCAGCTCGTCGAACGTGATGCCCGACAGCTTCGGGTCGTCGGTGCCCGGCAGCATGCCGGTGGGCCCGATGGAACCGATCACGAACCGCGGGATGCCGTCGGCCGCCTCGAACTCGTCGCACGCCTTGCGCGCCACGCTGGCTGCCGCCACGTTGATGTCGGTGACGAACTCGGCGAGGTTGCCGCCGTCGGGGCGCTGCCACTCCTCCAGGCGGATCGCCGTGGCCTGGAACGAGTTGGTCTCCACCGCCTGCGAGCCGGCCTCCAGGTATGAGCGGTGGATCTCCTCCAGCACGTCGGGCCGGGTGATGGAGAGGTAGTCGACCGCGCCCTCGAGGGCGCCCCCGCCGTAGTCGTCGGCGGTGAGGTCCCGGGCCTGGATCTGGGTGCCGAGGCCGCCGTCGAACACGACGACGCCTTCGCGCAGCGCGGGCAGGTACTTGGCGGCGTTCTTCACGGCTGGGGAGGGTATCGCGCGGGGCGCCTAGACGGCGCGCGCGGCGATGGCCTGCTCCACCACCTTGCCGGTGCTGATGGCCGCCTGGCCCCGCGCCACCACGGGGTCG
>JBIIJJ010000136.1:0-4914 GCA_044233875.1 Miltoncostaeaceae bacterium
CGGCCCCCACCGCGAGCGCGTTGCCCTCCCGCGTGGTGACCTCGGCCTCCTCCACGTGGCCATCGCCCGCCCGCGCGCGCTCCACCAGGTCGCCCAGCAGGGGGTCGAGGTCGGCGCGGCTGGCCTGACCGGCCCCATCCGGTCCGAGGCCCGTCATGCGCACCGCGGCGTCGTTGGCCACCACCACCTGGTCGTCGGCGTCGATCATCAGCACGCCCTCGGCGAGCCCCGCCACCAGCGTGCGGGCACGATCGCGCTCGCCGGTGACCGTGCCGATGAGGTCCTGCACGCGATCGGCCATGCGGTTGAGGCCCCCGGCAAGCGTGGCCACCTCGCGGGGCGAGGCCTCGGGGGCCCGTGCCGAGAGATCGCCCGCCGACAGGCTGGCTGCCGTGTCGGCAACGCGTGCGATACGGCGGCCCAGTATTCGCGCCATGCCGACTCCGGCGAACGTGGCCAGGAGCAGCACGAAGACCACCGCGAGAAGCACGCGGCGCTGCAGGGCGCCGATCTCGGCATTCGGAGGCGGCACCGGCACGGCGACCTCTGCGATGCCCACCACGTTGCCGCCCTGGGTCACGCGAACGGCCGAGAACACCGTGCGCCGGTCGCCGGGGCCCTCCGCCACCCGCACGCGCACGGGCGCCGACGAGAACGACTTGTCGGCGAGGTCACCCTCCTGGGTGAGCTCATCTGCGGGGAACGCCCCCGGCGCCACGCGGAGGTTGGCGCTGTGCCAGGCGGTGGCGATGTCGTAGTACCGGGCGGCGCCGCGCACCTGCGAGGCAAGGCGCCGCACGTATGCGTCGGCCTCCGGGCCCGTGAGCCCGTAGCCCGCTCCCGGCACCTCCGAGAGGTCTTCGAGCGTCTCGACGGTCGCCTGCGAGGTGCGCTCGGTGGCACCGCTCACGATGCTGCCCTCGAGGGTGGGCAGCAGCACCAGGAACATGAGGAGGCTGGCCAGCACCCCCAGCGTGATGAAGGAGCCGATGAGCCAGGTCTGGAGCCCGGTCCTGCCCCTTTGGCGGCTCACTCCGCCGGCCCGTCCTCCCGTCCGAGCGCGTAGCCCACTCCGCGCACGGTGCGGATGAGCACGGGGTTGGCGGGATCGTGCTCCACCTTCTGGCGCAGGTGGCGCACGTGCACGTCGACGCTTCGCAGGTCGCCGTAGAACGAGCCGTTCCACAGGTGGTCCATCAGCTCCTCGCGGGTGAACACGCGGCGGGGCGACTTCATGAGCTTGAGCAGGATCTCGAACTCCGAGAACGTGAGCGGGATGTCCTCGCCATCGCGGCTCACCGTGCGGGCAGCGGGATCCACCTCGATGTCGCCCACCCGGATCGGGTCCTCCTGCACCGGCACCACGCGTGCGCGCCGCAGGTTGGCCTTGACCCGTGACACCAGCTCGCGCGGCGAGAAGGGCTTGGTCACGTAGTCATCGGCGCCCATCTCGAGGCCGAGCACCTTGTCCACCTCGTCGTCGCGGGCGGACAGCATGATGATCGGCACGTTGCGCGTGGCGCGGATGCGCCGGCACACCTCGATGCCGTCGATGCCCGGCAGCATGAGGTCGAGCACCACGAGGTCGACGGGTTCCTTCTCGATGATCGCCAGCGCATCGTCACCGCGCCCGGCGGAGAGCACCTCGAAGCCGCCCTCCTCGAGGGCGTATTCGACGACACGCCGGATCGACTTCTCGTCATCCACCACGAGCACGCGTTCGGCCATGTGGCGATGGTACCCGTCGTAACCCGGCCCTAAAGATCGCTCTGTAGAAAGAAGGCATGACAAACGATCCCGAACGCGGGGACGCACAGCCACCCGCATCTCCCCTGCGCCGCATCGCGGCCCTCGTACTGCCCGCCGCCATAGGCGCCGGCGTTGCCCTCGGCGTGGTCGGTGCCACCGTCGGCTTCGGCGGCGACACCACCACGATCATCCGCGAGGGCGGCAGCACCATCGTGGCCAGCGCGCCGGCGGAATCGTCGCGCGTGGCAGAGGCACCGAAGAGCGAGGGGGCGCTGTCGGTGACCCAGCTGGTGAAGCGCGAGTCGCCCGCGGTGGTGCTGGTTACCACGAGCGGCGGCGAGGGTGGCGGGGGCCTGGGGTCGGGCTTCCTCATCGACCGCAGGGGTCACATCCTCACCAATGCCCACGTGGTGGACGGCGGCGAGCAGACGTCGGTCACGTTCTCGGATGGCACGGTGGAGAAGGCGAAGGTGCTGGGCGTCGACAACTCCACCGACCTCGCTGTGCTGAAGGTGGCGGAGGTTCCCACCGGGGTGAACCCGGCACCCCTCGGCAGCAGCGCCGGGCTGGTGGTGGGCCAGGAAGTGGTGGCCATCGGCAACCCGTACGGCCTCGAGCGCACGGCCACCACGGGCATCGTGTCGGCGCTGAAGCGCTCCATCGAGTCGCCCAACGACTTCACCATCCAGAACGCCATCCAGACCGACGCCGCCATCAACCAGGGCAATTCCGGCGGTCCGCTCTACGACATGGCCGGCCGTGTGGTGGGCATGAACACCCAGATCGCCAGCCAGAACGGCGGCAATGTGGGGATCGGCTTCGCCGTGCCCATCGACACGATCAAGCCGATCGCCGAGGCCGTCATCAACAAGGGCACGGTGCAGCACGCCTGGATCGGCATCACCGGGCGCGAGCTCACGCCCGCTCTCGCCGAGAAGCTCGGGCTGGAGGGCAGGCGCGGGGTACTGGTGACGGAGACCGCGCCGGGCAGCGCCGCCCGCGAGGAGGGCCTCGATGCCGCCGACGACCCCAAGGCCGAGGTGCCAAGGGGCGCGGATCTCATCGTGGCCGTGAACGGGCGGCGCGTGGTGGACATGGCCGACGTGAGCCAGGCCATCGCCAGCCGCAGGGTGGGCGAGAAGGTCACCATCACCGTGCTGAGGGACGGCCGGGAGCGCACCGTCACGCTCACGCTCAAGGACCGCCCATCGGGAATGGGCGTGAGGTGATGCCCGCGAGCGCGACGCCACGCCGTTCTATGCTGGAAGGCGTGCCGTCGCGCGAGCGCCTCATCCGAAGGGCTGACGATCGGGATGCCGGTGCAATCGGGGCCATCTACGACGAGGCCATCGCCACCGGCGTGGCCACGTTCGCGCAGGGGCCCCACGACGAGGCCGAGCGCGGGCGGTGGCTGCACAACCGTGGCGACCGGGCCCCGGTATGGGTGCTGGACGACGACGGGGCCGTGCTGGCCTGGTCGGCCCTCGCCCCCTTCTCCCACCGCCCCTGGTACGACGGCGTGGCCGAGTACACCGTGTACGTGTCGGGCACGGCGCGCGGCCAGGGGGTGGGCGGCGCGATGCTGGACCATCTCGTCACGGAGGCCCCGGCCTTTGGATACTGGAAGCTCGTGGGGATGATCCTCGAGGGCAACGATGCCGGGCTGGCGCTGGCGACCGGCCGGGGATTCCGGCCCGTGGGCACCCACCGGGCGCATGGTCGCGTGAGCGACGCATGGAGAGATGTGACCGTCGTCGAATTGCACCTGGAGCAGCCGTCATGAGCACGTCACCGGCAGCCATGCCCGACCACGACGAGATGCGGGCGATGTTCCGGGCCATGACCCTGATCCGCCGCTTCGAGGAGAAGGCGTCGGAGGAGTACATGGCCGGCCGCATCGGTGGGTTCCTGCACCTGGCCATCGGCGAGGAAGCGGCCATCGTGGGCACGGTCAGCGCACTCAGGCCCGACGACCCCCTCACCTCCACCTACCGGGAGCACGGCCAGGCCCTCGCGCGCGGCAGCGACCCGCGGGCCATCATGGCCGAGCTGCTGGGCAGGTCCACCGGCATCTGCGGTGGGCGCGGCGGCTCGATGCACCTCATGGACATCGGCCGGTCGCTCTACGGCGGCTACGGCATCGTGGGCGGCGCGGTGCCGCTGGCACTGGGCCTTGCATGGGCCGCCCGGTACCGCGACGGCGAACAGGTGGCCGTGAGCATGTTCGGCGAGGGCGCCGCCAACCAGGGCGTGGTGGCGGAGAGCTTCAACATGGCGGGCCTGTGGGACCTGCCCATCGTGTTCCTCATCCTCAACAACCAGTACGGAATGGGCACGCCGGTCGAGCGTGCCGCCGCGATGGACGACTTCTACCCGCGTGCCGCCGCCTACGACATCGAGTCGTGGAAGGTGGACGGCATGGACGTGCTGGCCGTGCGCGCAGCGGTGGCCGAGGCCGCCCGCCTTGCGCGCGAGGAGCGGCGCCCGGCGTGCGTGGAGCTGCTGGCCTACCGCTACAAGGGCCACTCCATGAGCGATCCCGACACCGTGCGGTCGGCGGAGGAGAAGCAGCGCTGGCAGGCGCGCGACCCGCTCGTCACCTTCGAGCGCGTGCTGCTGGGCGAGGGCGTCATGGACGCCGCAGCCGTGTCGCAGATGCAATCCGAGGTGCAGGCGGTGGTCGATGATGCCGCGGCATTCGCCGAGGAGAGCCCGGAGGTACCGGTGGCGGAGTTGGCGGATGGCGTCTACGCCGAGCCCTGGAACGACGACCCGCGTGGAAGCGCGCTGGTGAACCCATGAGCGACCAGCCGGCACAGGTGACCTACCGCGAGGCGCTCAACCAGGCGCTGCGCGAGGAGATGCTGCGCGATGAGTCGGTGTTCCTCATGGGCGAGGACATCGGCCACTTCGACGGCGCGTTCAAGGTGACCAAGGGGCTGCTCGCGGAGTTCGGCGAGAAGCGCGTGGTGGACACCCCCATCACCGAGGCGGGCTTCACCGGGCTGGGCATCGGCGCCGCCATGGCGGGCCTTCGCCCGGTCATCGAGATCATGACCGTCAACTTCGCGCTGGTGGCCATGGACCAGATCGTGAGCAACGCGTCCAAGATCCACTACATGTTCGGCGGGCAGGCGTCGGTGCCCATGGTCATCCGCATGCCGG
>JBIIJJ010000137.1:0-4788 GCA_044233875.1 Miltoncostaeaceae bacterium
GGCCGGCAAGCACGGCGATGCCGACGAACACCAGCTCGACGACGATGAGGAACAGGCGCGACCCCACGCTCAGGGCAACCGCCACGCCCCCGGGCACCTGCCGCGAGAGCACGAGGGCGAGCATGGCGTCGCGCACGCCCAGGCCGGACGGCACGATGAACACCAGCATCGAGACCACGAAGGCCAGCAGGAAGCCCGACGCCACCCCCACCGGATCGCCGATGTCCGGGCCGCCGATGCCGCGCATGAACGCCCACACCGCGAGCCCCAGCAGGCCGGACGTCACCACGTACCAGCCCACCATCACCACCACGCGGCGGAAGGGCAGCAGCACGGCCAGGGGCTCGCGACCCACCTTGCGGAAGGCCCAGGCGGACAGCGGCCCGAACACCCGCGGGTGCAGCAGAACCGCCACGAGGGGCACGGCGAGCACCAGCCATACCGCGGGGCCGGCCGGGCTGTCGGACCCCACGTCGAGCAGTGCGACCACGGCGAGAAGCGACGCCGCCACGAGGGCGATCACCTGCTCGTACGTGGTGGCCGCCACGGTGACCCGCTTCGGCACGCCATGGGCCTCGGCCATCACCGCGCGCCCCACCACCATCAGCACGTTGCCCGGCACGTAGCGCCCCAGCAGCGACCGCGCCCATGCCGAGACGGTGGCCAGGACGGGGGGCGGAGGATGATGCAGGCCACCGAGGATCGCCTCGTACGCCAGGGCGGAGAGGGCGAGCGACACCAGCGCGAGAACTGAGGCGAGCGCCAGCCAGCCGGCCGACGGCTGCCAGTCGAATGACGTCACCACGCCCCAGGCGTCCACCACCGTCCAGGCGAGGATGCCCAGGATCACCAGGCCGGCCACGAGGCCGGCCCATCGCACCCACGGGCGGCTCATCGCGCCCGCCCCTGCAGCGCCCGCACGAGCGGGCCCGCGACGGCGAGGGGCGTGCCCACCTGCTCATACCGGGCGCGTGCGGCCTGGCCAAGACGTGCACGGGCCGCCGGGTCCTCCGCCAGGGAGATCAGCGCGGCCGCGAGGGCGGCGGGCTCGCCCGCCGGCACCAGCACGGCATCCACCCCATGGGTGAGCACCTCGCGGATGCCCGGGGTATCGGCGGTGATGATTGGCCGGCCGGCCGCCATCGCCTGGAACACCTTGTTGGGCACCACGCGCGAGGCCTTGTCGCTGCGCCCGAAGATGCCGAGCACGATTCCGCACGCCGCCATCGCGTGGCCCAGCTGGTCGTACGGCACCCATGGCACGTGCTCGAGGCCCCGCGGCGGACTGCGCCTGAGCTCGCCGGCCAGCCAATCGTCGAGTTGCCCGCCGCCCACCAGGCGGATGGGTGGCGTGCCGGGGATGCGCGCGGCATCGAGGATGACATCGAGCCCGTGCATGGGCGAGAGCTTCCCGTACCAGAGCGCGTGGCACGGGCCGGATGGCACCGGCGTCACGGGGAACGCCCGTGGCTCGGCGCCCACCGGCGCCACCAGCAGCCGATCGCGTGGCACGCCGAAGCGCTCGGAGAGGAAGCGTGCGTTCGCCGCGGTATCGGCCAGCACGATGTCGGCCGCGGCCAGCGACACCCGGTCGGCGGCGGCCAGGGCCTTCGCCTTGACCCCGCTCACCCTGGCGCGGTCACCCGCAAGGGTGTCGGCCAGCGAGATCATCATGTCCACCACGAGCGGAGCGCGGCGGGCGCGGGCCACGAGCCATGCGGGCACGGCGTCGGGCTGCGCCGGATAGCCCGCCACCACGGCGTCAACCCGGCCGCGCGAGCGCACCTCCTGCGCCGCGACACCGGCCCACGCGCCCGCGTACGAGCCGCCGGCGCGCAGCAGCTGCCCCGGGCTCAGGAACGACCCGGCCTTGTGGCGCGTGCGCTCCCACACCGCCCGGTGGTTCTCGGTGACCACCGCGCCGTGGGCGCGCAGGCCCTCCACCAGCACCCGGGTGCGTGGATACCCGCTCTCGTAGGTGCCCACCCACTCGACGTGGAGGGGGTGCGTCACCCGCCGATCACGCGCTCGATGCGCGACGCGGCCTCGTCGTCCTCGGACCGCATGCGGCCGCGCTGGATGAGCTCGCTCACCAGCCCGATCGTGAACAGCTGGATGCCCACCACGATCAGCAGCACGCCGAGGATGAGCAGTGGCCTGCCGCCGATGGCCTCGCCCAGGATCTTGACGATGGTCAGGTACACGGAGATCGCCACGCCGGCCAGGAACAGCAGCAGGCCGAGGCCACCGAAGAAGTGCATGGGCCGGTGCCGGTACCGCCCGACGAATGAGATGGTGATGAGGTCGAGCAGACCCCGCAGGTAGCGCTCGAATCCGTACTTCGACTTTCCGTGCTGCCGGGCACGGTGGTTCACCGGCACCTCGGCCACCCGGAACCCCTCCGATGCCGCGATGACCGGTATGAAGCGGTACATCTCGCCGGGGATGGCCAGCGCCTTCACCACATCGGCCCTGTAGGCCTTGAAGCCGCAGTTGAGGTCGTGCAGCTCCACGCCCGACGCCTTGCGCGCCACGCCGTTGAACACGCGCGACGGCACCGTCTTGTTCCACGGATCGTTGCGCTTCTGCTTCCAGCCCGACACCAGGTCGGCCCCGCCATCGAGGGCCTCGAGCAGGCGCGGGATCTCCGCGGGGTCGTCCTGCAGGTCGGCATCGATCGTGATGACCACGTCGCCGCGGGCCTCGCGGAAGCCGGCGGTGAGGGCAGCGCCCTTGCCGAAGTTGCTGCGCAGGCACACCACGCGCACGTGCTCGTGCCGCCGTGCGAGGTCGGCCAGCACCTCGCCGCCACCATCGCGCGACCCGTCGTCCACGAAGATGACCTCATACGGCGAGCCCACCGCGCGCATCACGGGCAGCAGCTCATCGGCCAGCTGCTCGAGCGAGTCCCGCTCGTCGAATACCGGGATCACCACGGATATGAGTCGGTGGGGCATCAGGCCTTCCCCCTGCGGCTGAAGGTGGGTCGGGGCACGGGGCGCCGCCCGCGGCGGGCCATGCGCTCGTCGTCGGTGGGCACGGGACGGTACGGGCCGGCGGCCACCAGGCCACGCCGCACCCGCGACATCACCAGCGAGCCGAGGCTCCACACGGTGACGAGGATCGCCACGGCGAGCACCGGGCCGATGATGCCCCTGGCACCGGCGATGGTGGTCTCGATCAGGTACCACACGGCATAGGGGATGCCGCGGTCGATGCGCCCCGCGGCCCACCAGGCCAGCAGCACCGCCGGCGCAGCGGCCACCAGGCCCAGCGCCACCACCTGCCACGGCCTGCGTGCCCGGGTGGCCACCAGCGCGGCATGCGCGGCGGGAAGGGCGATGAGCAACGCGAACGGACTGTAGATCCACAGCAGCAGGCACAGCGCCCCGAGGGCGATCACGCCGGCGGCCGCGCGCGACGCCACCTCGGCATCACGTCGCATCGCCCGGTGGCGCACCACGAGCCAGGTGAGCACGGCGGCGCCGACCGACAGCAGCACGGCCACGGCGGCAGCGAGGTCGAACGGGACCTGCTCGGGGAGCGGCGGCCAGCCGCCGGACGCCCCGGCCATCATGCCGGCCGTGGCCAGCAGGTGCGCCACGAGCACGGCGGCGATCGCGGGCAGCAGGCGCCAGAGCAGGGCGGCGATGAACGGCACCAGGCGCACCCCAGCGCGCCGCAGGCGCACGGCGAGGTCGAGGGATGCCACGAGGAGGGGCAGCGCGAGCAGCAGGATGACCACGCGGCTCATGACCGGCCGCAGCTCACGGCCGTTGATGACCATCCCGAGGGACGGTGCCGGCATGGAGTCGGCCTGGTCCAGCGACGCGATGAGCGTCTCGGCCGTTCGGCCGGCATCCCCCAGTGCGGCCTCGCGCGCCAGGTTGCCGCCGGTCACGGGGCTCTCGGCGCGCGCCGCGAGCGACACCGACGGGATGCCCTGGGCGATGTAGGCCGCCTGGTCGCCGAAGGTCTGCGGCACCGCCATGGAGGCGATCTGCGGGAACGGGCCCGGGGCGGGCAGCAGCGGGGCATCGGCACGCACGGCCGCCTGCTCCGCGGCTGCGGCCACCGCGATGGAGCGGCGGCCGTTCTGGCCGTCATCCCATACGTGCAGGCCGTCGGGAACCCCGGCGGGATCATCCAGCGAGAGCGCGGCGGCGATCGGCAGCCCCGAGAACCGGCTCACGAACCAGCGTGCGCCGGCATTGCCCTGGGTGCTCGCCCCCGTGGAGACGATGAGCACCGGGCGGTTGCGGGCCACGGTGCCGAGCGCCCGTGCCAGCTGCACCAGCACGGCGGAGCCGCTCTCGGCGCCGCGCACGCCGGGCGGCGTGTCACGCGGCGCGGAGATCACCAGCGACCCGGCGGCGGCGCTGCCCTCGGCGGCGGGCAGCGACACGTACACGTTCTCGGTCACCACGCTGCCCCCGGGCGTCATCACCGAGAAGCGCTGGCGGCGCACTGCCGTTGCACCCGGAACGGCCGCGAGCTGCTCGGCCATCCACCTGGCGGCGGCCGCATCACCCGGGGTGCCCGGCACGCGCTCGGGTGCCACGGTGGCGAGGTCAGCGGCGATCGCGCGCGCGGCCATCGCATCGAAGGCAGGGGGCAGCGGCGGTTCCGGCGCGCCGCCGGGAGATTCCAACGTCAACAGGGCCACCAGCAGCGCCAGCGCCGCCACGAGCCATGAGAGCCGGTAGAGGCGCCCGTTCAGCATGTGGACGGCAGTATCGCACCGGTGCCGGAATCGGCGCGAAAACGGCGATTACAGTGTGGTTCATG
>JBIIJJ010000138.1:0-4768 GCA_044233875.1 Miltoncostaeaceae bacterium
GCATCGGCACCGATGCCGCCGAGTTCGGCCTGGCGGGGGTCCCACACCACCGGGTCCGTCGGGGCCATCCCCAGCCTGCAGGCGGTGTTGCGCCCCAGGTGCTCGTCGGGGAAGAAGAAGACCATGTCGCCCTGCTCGCGGGCCCACCGGAAGGCGCGCTCGGCGTTGCCCGAGGTGCACACGGCGCCGCCGTTCCGGCCCACGAAGGCCTTCAGGTCGGCTCCCGAGTTCATGTAGGTGAGCGGCACGATGGTGCGGTCGGGGAATGCCCCGGTGATCTGCGACCAGGCGTCGTCCACCGTGAAGATGTCGGCGCACTCGGCCAGGTGGCAGCCCGCCGAGAGATCGGGCAGCACCACGCGCTGGTGCGGCTGCGCGAGGATGTCCGCGGCCTCGGCCATGAAGTACACGCCGAGGAACACCACGAGGTCGGCCTTCGTGGCCTCGGCACCACGCCGTGCGAGCAGGAACGAGTCGCCGGTGATGTCGGCGAACCGGATGACCTCGTGCTTCTGGTAATGATGGCCGAGGATCACCAGGCGATCACCCAGCGCCTCGCGCGCCGCGGTGGCGCGGGCGATGAGCTCCGCCTCGGGAACGGTCTCCTCCGGCGCCGGGATGGCGCACGTCGGGGCGTTCGTGGTCACGCTGCCTCCGTGAAGTCGATCGACGGCTCTGCCGTCGGGGTGTCGCCCGCCCAGCACATGCGGCGTGCGAGCGAGGGGTCGGGCTCGGGGAAGTCGGTGCGGAAGTGGGCGCCGCGGCTCTCCTCGCGCGCGGTTGCCGCCGTCACGACCAGGCGCGCCATCTCGAGCATGCCGGCGGTCCCGGCATCGGCAGGGGTGGGCAGCGCGTGCAGGCGGGCGGCTGCGGTGGCGAGGCCGTCGGCGTCGCGCTCCAGGCCGCAGCCCTCCCACATGATGCGGCCGATGGCGCGGCGCACCGCGGGCCCGTCGGCATCGCCCAGCACGAGTGGCATGGGCTCGGCGCGGTCACCCGGTGCCGCTCCCCGGCTGCCCCCGGCCACGTCGTCGGCGGCGCGGCGGCCCAGTACGGCGGCCTCGAGCAGCCCGTTCGATGCGAGGCGATTGGCGCCGTGCAGGCCCGTCGATGCGCACTCGCCCACGGCCCAGAGGCCGGGCACCGTGGTGCGGCCGTTGAGGTCCGTGAGCACGCCGCCCATGGCGTAGTGCGCCGCCGGCGTCACCGGAACCGGGTCCGTGGCGAGGTCGATGCCGTGCGCCGCGCACAGCGCAGCCACCTCGGGGAAGCGCGCACGCACGCGCACGGGGTCGAGGTGCGCGAGGCTCATCACCACGTCGCGTCCGGTTTCACGTGCGCGCCGGAAGACGGCTCGCGCAACCACATCGCGCGGTCCGAGATCGCCCATGGGGTGCACGCCGGCCATTACCGGCTCCCCGTGGCAGTCGTAGAGCATGCCGCCGGCCCCGCGCACCGCCTCGCTCACGAGCCCCAGGGGGCTCGCTCCCACGGCGAGGGCCGTCGGGTGGAACTGCACCATTTCGAGGTCGGCCAGGGTTGCGCCCGCGCGGCGCGCGATCGCCGGGCCATCGGCGGTGGCACCCACGGGGTTGGTGGTACGCGAGAAGAGGTGGCCGGACCCGCCGGTGGCCAGCACGACAGCGGTGGTGCGCACCACCGTGCCCTGCGAGAGCCGCACACCGCTCACCCCTGAGTCGTCCACCACCAGTTCGTCCACCCGGGTGTGCTCGAGCACGGTGATGAAGGGGTGCGCACGGACGTGCCCGGCGAGGGCATCCACCACATGGCGACCCGTGGCGTCGCCGCCGGCATGCGCAACGCGTGGCAGGGAGTGCGCGCCCTCGCGGGCGAGGGCCACCTCACCGTGGGCCACGTCGAACTCCACGCCGAGCGCCGCAAGTGCAGCGATGGTGGCGGGCGCATCCCCGCACACCGCGGCGGCCGCGGCCGGGTCGGTGCTTCCCGCCCCGGCCTCCAGCGTGTCGGCGGCGTGCGCGTCTACGGAGTCGCCCGGTCCGATGGCCGCGGCGATGCCCCCCTGGGCCCACGCGGTGCTGCCATCCCCCAGCGCATCCTTGGTGACCAGCAGCACGGGTCGCCGCGGGGCAATCCGCAGTGCTGCGCTCATGCCCGCCAGGCCGGAGCCGATGACGACCACGGGGAGCGAGAGGGTGATTTTACGTCGAACTGACGTCATTTCACCCTTGATTTTACGTCAGACCGACGGATGCGCAAGCCCGAGCGGTCTCACCGGATTGCCGGGGTCTGACCCCGGCGTACCGCCGGGTCGCTAGACCAGGGCGGACTCGGCCACGCGGCGGGCGCGACCGAGGGTTGCCTGCAGGCGATCCCAGGCGCGCTCCTCGGCGGCGAGGTAGTCGTCGGTGCTGGCGTACACGCCGGAGTTCCGCGATACCGCGAGGTAGTCCGACACGGCGCGCTCGCGCAGGCGGTCGAGGGCCGGGGTCGAAGCCGTCGTCTCATCCGTGATCGCGTTCATGTCTTCTCCTGGGCATTGCCCGATCGGGTCGCTGGAGTAAGGCAGAAGCTGGACAACGAAACAAGGGGAACTGTCAAGGTTTACCTACCGCTAATTCCCGCCGCGGTCATGCTCGCCATCACGTGGCCGGTTGCGCCGGCACCGCTCGGAGCAGTAGCGCACCTGGTCCCAGTCGTCCGCCCACTTCCTGCGCCATGCGAAGGGCCGCCCGCAGGTGGCGCAGATCTTCTGCGGCAGGTCGCCCTTTCGGCGCATGCGGCCCATGGCGTCAGCGCGCCATGCCCGCCGGGCGCCGTGAGGGAGGCGACAGCAGCTCGCGCGCGATGTCGTCGCGGTCCCACAGGATGACCCCCGTGCTGGTGGCGAGCTCGATGGCCGCGGGAGTGAACGTGCTGTTGGTGGCAACCATGGCCTCGGACGTGCCGTAGTGCAGGCGCGCGGCCGCCGCCTGCTGCACGGCCGCCACCCCGACGGGGCGCCCCTGCCGCTTGGCCTGCACCACCATCTCGTCCACCCCGCCATGTCCCAGCACGAGGTCGGCGCCGAAGTCCCCGGTGGTGCGCGTGTGCCGCACCCGCCAGCCCGCGGCGCGGAAGAGGATGGCCAGCCAGTCCTCGAACTCCTCACCGGTCATGTGGTCGGCCGCGGCGAGCCCCCGCCGCCGGGCGAGGCCCTGGCGACCCCTGCGCGACCAGCTGCCGATGGCGAGCACTGCAGTCGCGGCGCCGCCCACCAGCAGCGCCACGGCCAGCGGCGCGAACAGGGCGAGCACCAGCACGAGCACGCCGCAGGCGATCAGCCATGTGACGAGTTCGGTTCCGAGCCATCCCGCGAGTCGCTTCACGGCACCATTTTCGCCCGGGCCGCGGCGTGCCCTGCCCGGCCGTGCGTCTAGCGTGTGGCGCATGGAGGTGACCCGCATACGCGATGGGCTCTGGCGGTGGTCGGTGCGCCGCGACGGTGACGAGCTGGCCTCGGCCTACCTCGAGCACGACGACGTGATGCTGCTGGTGGATCCCGTGCTGCCGCCGCCCGGTGAACACCTCGATCGCTTCCGCCGCGCGATCGATCGCGACCTGGAGAGGCTCGGTGGCGCTGCATGGGTGCTGCTGACGCTCGCCGGCGACCCGCGCGATGCCGACGCACTGGCGGCGATGACCGGCGCGCGCGCCTGGGTGGCGGGCGATGCGCCCCCGGCGGGGATGCGCGCCCTGCCCACCGGCCTTCCCGGGGAGGTGGCGCTGTGGTCGTCCGTGCACCGCGCGCTCATGCCCGGTCGGGCGCTTCGTGTGCACGGCGGGAACATCGTTCCCGCACCCGACGCGGACGCCGCCGCCCTGCTCGACCTCGCGCCCGAGGTGGTGGTGCCGTCCGTGGGCCCGATGGCGGGCTGACCGGCACCTGCGGCCGGGTACCGTTCGCACCGATGCCCGACCACGCACCCCTCCTGGCCCAGGTGGCCGCCATCGCCGCAGAGCACCCCGACGCCCTCGCGGCGCCGGTGCGGTCGTTCGATATCGGCGGGCGGCCGTTCGACGCCGACGCCTGCATCGAGCTGATGGGGGTGGTGAACCTCTCCCGCGACTCCTGGTACCGCGAGTCGGTGTCGCCATCGGCGGCGGCAGCCATCGAGCGCGGCCGGGTGCTGGCGGCGCAGGGCGCGATGATCATCGACATCGGCGCGGAGTCCACGATTCCCGGGGCCGAGCGGGTGAGCGCCGAGGACCAGGTGGCGGGCGTGCTCCCGGTGGTCTCGGCCCTGCGCGATGACGGCATCATCACCTCGGTCGAGACCTACGCGCCGGAGGTGGCACGCATCGTGCTTGCCGCCGGCGCCCAGGTGCTGAACCTCACCGGCGTGGAGCGCGAGGACGAGATGTACGAGGCCGCGGCCGAGCACGACGCCACGGTCATCATGTGCTTCGTGCAGGGGGCGAACGTGCGCGAGGTGCAGGATCTCGTGTTGGGGGACGACCCCATCCCGGGCCTCATCGAGCACTTCGGGCCCCGCATCGAGCGGGCCACCGAACTCGGCGTGGAGCGCCTGCTCGTGGACCCCGGGCTCGGCTTCTACTACGGAAACCTGCTGGACGGCCGCGCCCGCGTGCGCCACCAGCTCACGGTGTTCCTGAACACCTTCCGCCTGCGCGTGCTCGGGTGGCCGGTGTGCCACGCCCTGCCGCACGCCTTCGACTTCTTCCGCGAGGAGGTGCGCTCGGCCGAGCCATTCTTCGCGGTTCCGGCCGTGCTCGGCCGTGCGGGACT
>JBIIJJ010000139.1:0-4767 GCA_044233875.1 Miltoncostaeaceae bacterium
GGTGCGGGGCCTCGGCAAGCTGCAGCTCGAACTCCTCATCGGCCGGCTCATCCTCGCCGTCGTCGAGCGACCCGAACAGCCCCAGCGTCTCATCCACCTTGTGCACCAGGGCCTCTCCCGACGGCGTGGCCGACACCGCCGAGAACAGCGACATCTGCTCGTCTTCCCGCGCCGTCGGGACCTCGTCCAGCAGCGCCTCGCCCATGGGGTCGGCCTCGTCGTCGGCCTTCTTCAGGAAGTGCCGGCGCTCCTCGGTGATGGAGATCGCGTGGGCCCGAAGCCGTGGGTCGTCGGGCATGAACATGTACGACGGCTGCCGCCCGGCCTGCCCGGGCACGTACCGCACGATCCGCCCCACGGCCTGGCGGAAGAACAGCTCCGTCGTCGTGGTGGTGGCGAACACGCCCACCCTCAGGCGGGGGATGTCCACGCCCTCGCTCACCATCCTCACCGCCACCAGCCACGGCTGGCGCCCGGCCGCGAACTCGCTGATGCGCCCGCTCGCCATGGGGTCGTCACTCGTGACCACCACGGCCTCGATGCCCAGCACCCGCTTCATGATCCCGGCGATGTCGCGGGCGTGCTCGCGGTCCATGGCAATCACCAGGCCGCCCGCCTCCGGATGCTCTGCGCGTATCTCCATCAGCTGGGCGTGCGCCTTCGCCAGTGCGTCGGGCAGCCACGCCCCTCCCACGTCGAGCGCGGTGCGAAGCCGCTGCGCGGCCAGCCGGCCATCGAGCGCATCGTCGAACGACGCACTCTGCGCCGCGCCATCCGGCCCGATCCACTCCATCTCGCCGCCCAACCTGGGGAAGTGCACGGGCCGCACCACCGTGCGGTCGGCAAGCGCGGGCCCGTAGCCGTACTCCACATCCGGCTCGGCCTCGCCCGCGGCGTCGTATGCCACGAAGGGAATGGCCAGCGAGTCGCTGCGAAACGGCGTGCCCGACAGGCTCAGCCGCACCGCCGCCACCTCGAGCCCGGTGCGCACGCCATCGCCCCAGGCGCGGTCGTCGCCCGCGTGGTGCACCTCATCCAGCACCGCAAACGAGCCCCGCGCCAGCACCCGTACCTCGCGTGCGCTCTGCGCCACCTGCTGGTAGGTGGTGACCACGCCGTGCACCTCCGGCGGGAGCGGCTCGCCGGTGATCCACGCGGGGTCCAGATGCAGCCCGAACCTCTCGGCCGCCGCCGCCCACTGGCCCTTCAGGTGCTGGGTGGGGGCCACCACCACCAGGCGCCGCCCCGGGTTGGCGGCCAGATCCTGCCGGGCCGCAGTGAGCGCGAAGGTGGTCTTGCCGGCCCCGGGCGTGGCGACCGCGAGGAACTCATCCCCGCTCCGCTCGGCAAAGGCGTCGAGGGCGGCCTTCTGCCATTTCCTCAGCCGGATTGTGCGCGTGCTCGTCCCCATCGAGCGCGGGAGGCTAGTCGGCGGTCGGGCGCCCCGAGCCTCCCCCACTATGGGCGCTTGAGAATGGAGTGATTCCCGACACGCCGCCAGGCAACCGCGACCTCGCCGTCAAGGATCGTCCACTCCCACGTGGCCCTTCCATCCGGATTCCGCATGCTCCAGGTCATCTCCCAGATGCCACGGGTGCCGGATACCCGCTTTATGCGCAGGCCTCGAGGCCAAGGGTTGTCGTGCCCTGTCGCCGCGATGTCGGCAGCGTCGAGAAACCGATCCATGGCTTCGAGGAACGCCATCCGGTGCACCGGGTCGAGATTGCGGAGGTCGCGCTGAAAGGTCGCTGAGGCTCGGTACCTCACTCAGCCGCGATGCGCCGCAGGTGCGCCATGAGCTCCTCGCCGGATGCGAAGTCCAGATAGTCGCCGCGCGCGAGCTCTTCATCCACCTCGCGCTCACCGGCCTGCCACTCCTCGGTCCAGAACCAGGCCTGCGATGCCGGAACGGGCACCGTGGGGTGGAGTTCGATCACGCCGTCTTCGCGCTCGACCACCTGCACCTGAGCGCCGGGCTCATCGAGGTGGTGCCGCTTCCTCACGTCGGCGGGGAGCGCGATGGTCCCCCGGGCTTGCACTGTCACGTAGGTCGGAGCCATGGGGTCACGCTATCACCGCAAGCTGTTAGGCAGTAATGCCGCAATGCGGCAAAAGTGCCACAGGCCTACAACTTTGTCGCCTTCAATACTCCAACTTCGTCGTCGGATCCCTGCCCTACCCCAGCAAAGCCTCCGCCCGGGCCACGTTCTCCAGCCCCACGCGATCCCCCTCGGCTCGCTCTTCCGCATCCCACTCCGGCGGCGGATCCTCCCGCAGCGACCCCGGCGGCTCCTGCCCGAGCGCGGAGCGAACGGCATCGCACCAAGCCCCGGGGAGTTCATCGGGGACAGTCCCTGCCCGGGGACTGTCCCCGGCCAGGGACTGTCCCCGCATCGCCTCCACCTGAAGCATCCAGATGCGACCCAGGGTGGCCGGGTTGTACCCACCACCCGCGGTGTTGAGCAGCCGGCCCTCGCACACCTCGTCCGCCAGAGCCACCACCCGGCGGTACATCTCCTCCATTCCGGCGAGGGTCATCTGCAGGTGGGTGAGGGGGTCTGCGTGATGAACGTCCGCCCCCAGGTGCACCACCAGCACGTCGGGGTCGAACCTGCGCACCGCGGGCTCCACCACGCGCTCCACCGCGGCGAGCATCGCCACGTCTCCCGCGAACGGGGGCAGCGGCACGTTCACCGTGGTGTCGGGCGTGCCCACCGGCCCGCGCTCGGTCACGTCGCCTGTGCCCGGGTAGAACCCGTACGCGAACTCGTGCACCGACACCGTCAGCACGCGCGGGTCGTCGTGGAAGATCCACTGCACCCCGTTGCCGTGGTGGGCGTCGAGGTCCACGTAGGCCACGCGGTCCGCCCCGTTGTCGAGCAGCCATGCGATCGCCAGCGCGCAGTCGTTGTAGATGCAGAAGCCCGACGCCTTGTTGGCGAAGGCGTGGTGCAGGCCGGAGGGCGCCGGGCAGAACGTCCGCGACCCGGGCCCGCCCTCCCACACGGCCCGCGCCCCCTCCACCGACGCCCCGCACACATCTGCCGCGGCCTCGTGCATGCCGGCCCGCGCGACGGTGTCGTGGCCCGGCACGAATCCCCACTGCGAGGCCTCGAACGCCAGCGCCATCTGCGGCTGCGCCGAGTATCGCCTGACCGCCTGGATGTACGCCGGCGCGTGCACCCGCGCCAGCCCCTCGTCGCTCATGCCGGGGGGATCCACCACCTGCACGTCCGCAGCGTCGAGCACCCCCGCCTGCCCCAGCAGGTCCCAGGCCAGCCCGCGACGCAGGGCCCGCTCGGCGTCATCAGACGGGTTGTACGCCTGCAGGCGCGGGCTCCACGGCACGGTGACGCGCGTCATGCGGTCAGCCTACGGCGTGCCCACCGATACCTCGAAGGTCACCGTCTTGGCCGCGGTGGTCTCGCCGGGCGGGAACTCCTCGAACACCAGGGTGCCCTGGCCCTCCCCCGATGCCGTGTACACGAACAGGTGGGTGCCGGGCGATCCGGGCGCGTCGCTCTCGGTCTGCACCGTGTCGCCCTTCAGCTGCACGAGCGCTCCCGCAGCGGTACCCCCCGTGGCCTTCCACTCGTACCCGGTGCTCGGCGACTGCGGCAGGCTCACGGCGAAGGTGCGGCCCAGCGTCTCGTTCACCACCGTTCCCGATTCCGACGAGTACACGGTCACATCCTCCTCGGCGCCGTTGGCCAGCGTGACCGTGGTGAGCGTGCCGTCGCCCTCTGCGGTGGCGGCGCTTGATGCCGTCGACGTTCCCGCCCCGGTGGTGCCAGTGGTGGAGGTGGACGATGAGTCACCGCAGCCTGCAAGAGCAGCGAGCGAGAGCGTGGCGGCGCCCGCGAGGGCGGCGATGCGAAGGCGCGTGGAAGAAGTCATGCGCGCAGCATGCCACCCCGGTGCCCGGCTTCCGGCGAACGGCGCTCAACGGTTAAGGACGCCTAGTCGGTCACCGTCACCCGGAACGTGGCCGTGCCCGACGCCTTCTCGCTGCCCGATGCGAACTTGTCGAACGTGAGCGTTCCCGACCCCGGCGCGGCGGCCCGGTACACCCAGTAGTGCGTGCCGGCAGCGCCGTCACCGTCACCCGTGGTGATCAGTGCGTTCTGCACCGGCGTCACCACGGTTCCATTGGCGGTGCCCCCGGTTACCCTCCATGTGTACCCCGCGCCGGCCGGCGCATCCAGTGCCACCGCGAACAGCGCCCCCACGGGTTCCTGCACGTTGGTGCCGCTGCCCGGCTGGTAGATGAACACCTCCCTGCCATCGGGATCGCCGAAGATGTCCACGGGCGCCGCCTGCCCCGCGGCCAGGGTCACCGTGTAGCTGTTGCCATCCGCGAGTGCGACCGTGGCGGTGCCCCCGCCCGGGGAGGTGCCCGCCGTTCCGGCCGTGCCGCTCCCACCGCACCCGGAGGTCACCAGCCCACCGGCTACCAGCGCGATGGCCGCCACGGTCGCGGCGCCGGTCCGCCTCAGCGATATCTCCCGCACGCTCATCCCCCTCCGTACCCACCCACCAGCGGAAGCAGCACGGGCGCGAGCGCCTCGTACCGCTCGATCTCGCACCCATTGGTGCGCGTGAGCTTGGTGTTCACGCGCTCGCCCTCCCACGTGCCGTAGAGCGCGATCTGCTCCGGCCCGCCGTACACCTCGGTGCAGGCGGTGTCGGCCGGCACGGGGTCGAACGCGCTGCCCAGCGATTCCAGCTCCTCGCACGCCGAGCGCTGGTCGGTGTCCGTGGCCGGGC
>JBIIJJ010000140.1:0-4766 GCA_044233875.1 Miltoncostaeaceae bacterium
GGCGGATTCCCGCGCGCGCGTCGGCGTCGCCTTGGATGAGGAACAGGCCCCGCTGGGCGCCGTATGCGAACGACTTGCCCACATGGCCACCCACCCAGGCGCCGTCGTCGGCGCGTGCCTTGAGCACATGCACCTCGCCGCCCAGGGAGCACTTGCCCACGCCGTCCTGTGCGCCGCCCGACACGCGGATGCGCACGCCCTCCACGTTGAACGCGGCAAGGCCGGACCCGGTGGCGGCGCCGTCGGTGAACTGCAGGTCGACCAGGGTGCCGGAGTGCCCCTCGGGGGCGGTCTGCGCCACGCGGGCCATCAGCTCGCCCGCGGTGTGCAGCCCGGTTCGCGCACGCGCGATGACGCCGGCGAGGTCCGTGCCCAGGTTGCGGTCGCGCGCGGTGAGCTCGCTCTCCTCCACGGCGAGCACGGTGGCTGCCTCGAGGGCCTCCTGCGCCACGTCGGGCGCCCGGTGGGGCGGCGGCGGCGTGAACGGACGGAAGTACCGCTCGCCGTCATCCGGCGCGCCGAGGAAGCGGTCGTGGGTGGGGGTGAGCAGGCCGTCGAGGTCCATGTGGTCGTGGTGGGAGATCTGCACCAGCCGGTCGGCGTGGCCCACGAGGTCCTGGATGTCGTCAACGCCCATCTCGCCGGCGATGCGCCGCATGGCGTCGCCCATCTCGGTGAAGTAGCGCATCAGCGCCTCCACGGCGGGCTCGTACACGCGCGGCACGAAGCGCTTGAGGCCCCGGTGCTGGGCCTCCTCCTCGTCCATCTGCGTGGCGATGCCCACATGGCAGGTGTCGAGCTGGCAGCCGCGGCAGATGGTGCAGCCGATGGCCACCATCGATGCGGTGCCGAATCCCAGGCGGTTCGCGCCCAGGCAGATGAGCTTGATGGCGTCGGCCGCGGTGCGCAGGCCGCCGTCCGCCCAGATCTCCACCCGGTCGCGGATGCCGGCCTCCACCAGCGCGTGGTGGGCGAGCACGGTGCCGATCTCGCAGGGCAGGCCCGCCCGGCGCAGGGCGTGAAGGCGCGCGGCGCCGGTTCCGCCGTCGAAGCCGGAGAGGGTCAGCACGTCGGCGCCGGCCTTGGCGATGCCCACGGCGATGGTGCCGATGCCGGGTACCACCGGCACCTTCACGATGACCTTTGCGTACGGGTTGGCCGTCTTGAGCTCATCGATGAGCTGTGCGAGATCCTCGATGGAGTAGAGGTCGTGGTTGTTCGACGGGCTGATGAGGTCGGAGCCCACGGTCGCGTTTCGCGCAGCCGCGATGGCCTCGGTCACCTTCGAGCCGGGCAGGTGGCCGCCCTCGCCGGGCTTGGCGCCCTGGCCGATCTTGATCTCGATCCACTCGCAGGCGTTCATGAGCAGCGATGACACCCCGAAGCGACCCGAGGCGATCTGCACGCCGCGGTGCTTGGGGTACTTGCCGTACATGTCGCGGATCTCGCCGCCTTCGCCGTTCATGCAGAGCATGTCGGCGCGGTAGGCGGCCTCGGCGTAGGCGCGGAAGGGCGTCTCGCCCTGGCTGCCGAACGACATCGACGAGATCACGTAGGGCAGCGTGTGCTCGCCCACGCGGCTCGACACCTGGTCGGCCGGGATGCGCTCGCCCTCGGGGGCCAGCTGGATGCCCATGGCGTGGCGCAGCGCCACCGGCTGGTCGTCCTCGAGCGCCTGGCAGGTCTCCGCGTACTCCTCGTACCCGCGCTCGCTGGTGGCCACGCGCGCAAGCGCCTTCCACACCTTGGGGTACATGCGCGGCAGCTTCACCTTGGCGCGGTCGGACTCCCCGGCGCGGATCTCGCGACCCTGCTCGGCGAGCACGTCGAGGCGGGCGAAGTCGAGGCCCCGGCCCTCGCTGGCGCAGAACCCCGGGATGCCCAGGACGTGCAGCACCTCGGGGGCGATGCCGATGGCAGACACCAGGCGGCCGTAGCCGCGGATCTCGTGGATGCCGAGGGTCGAGATGACCTTCTCCAGGCCCTTTTGAAGCGCGCTGAGCAGCCGCTCGGCGGCGGCCTCCGGCTCGGGCGAGCCGTCGATGGCCTGCTCCACCATGGCGTAGGGGCAGAGGGCATCGGCGCCAAAGCCCACGGCGACCATGATGTCGTGCACGTTCCTGATGCCCACGGCCTTGAGCACGATGCTCACGCGGCGGCGCAGGGCCACGCCCTCGTCGTCGTGCGCCTCGCGCAGGGCCTTGTCGACGGCCGCCACCGCGAGGTGGGGATCGATCACGCGCTGCTGCGGCGTGGCGTGGCGGTCCTCGAGCACGAGGATCTCGGCGCCGGCGCTGACGGCCTCCACCGCGGCCGTGCACAGGAACTCCACGTGGTCGCGGGTGCCCTTGTCGGTGGCGAAGTAGAGCGGCAGGCGCGCGTAGCGGTCGCCCCATGCGGCCTGGACATCCTCCATCACGGCCACGCCCTGGCCGGCGGCGACCCGGCGCAGCTCGGCCAGGCTCACCTGCGCACCCGGGCGCATGCCGCCGAGGATGATGGGCATGCGCAGCTCGCAACGCTGCGGCGGCTCGGGCTCGACGCCCTCGATGGGAGGCCTGCGACCCAGCACCACGCGCGTGGAGAAGTGCTCCACCTCGCGCTCGCGGTCGATGGCGGGGTTGGTGACCACCGCCACGGTCTCCTGCAGGTAGTCGGACACCGGGAGCGGCACGGGGGAGAGGGGGCCCAGGGGGCCGTCCCATCCCAGCGATCCGATGGGCTCGGCCGCGCGGTCGGCGTGGAACTGCACCTGCTGCTTGTCGCCGTCGATCCAGCCGGCCGAGGCGAGGAGGTCGGCCAGGTCGACCCCCGCAACGCCGGCCACCGACTCATCGGCGCCATCCACCGGCTCGAGGCCACCGGCCAGGCGGGCGCGGGCCTCGGCGTGCGGCAGGCCGCCACGGGCGCTCGCGCGTCCGTGCACCTCGCGCTGCACCTCGGGGTAGGTGAGCACGCGCGGCGCGCCGTCATCACCCGTGATCAGTGCCACCTTCTCACCGGGAGCCAGGGGGCGCGGGTCGGCGGTGAGCTCGTGCACCGGCACGATGCCGGGCTCGGACGACGCCACGTACATGTCGCCGGTCTCCACCCACCACAGGGGCCGCAGGCCGAGGGCATCGACGGAGAACACCATCTCGTCGTATGCGCGCGCGGCCAGCGCCACGGGGCCCTGGGCGTAGGGCCCCCAGGCCTCGCGGTAGTGCACGTAGAGGTCCTGCAGCTCGTTGGGCAGGCGGTGCACCTCGCCGAGGATCGGCGGGAAGGCGAACTCCACGGCCTCGAGCAGCGAGAGCCCCTTCTCGAAGATGAGGCCCTCGAGCAGGCGGTTGAGGTCCTGCGAGTCCGAGCCGTCGCGCGAGATGGGCAGGCCCAGCTGGCGGCACTGCTCGCGCAGCTGCGCGATGGTGTTGATCTCGCCGTTGTGGCCCAGGATCGCGAAGGGCTGCACGCGGCTGAACGTGGGGTAGGTGTTGGTGGAGTAGCGGTTGTGCGCGATGACCCGCGACGAGCCGAATGCCGGATCTGCCAGCTCGGGGTAGAAGGCCGGCAGCACCATCGGCTGTCCCAGCACCTTGTACACGCAGTCGTTTGCCGAGAACGACGCCACGTGGCACGTGAGATCGAGCTCGATCGCAACCATGGCCCGGTAGCACTCGCGCGATGCGGTGGCGGCGTCGCCGGCCAGCAGGGCGAGCTGCCAGAAGACCGGCGGGTTCTCGGCGGCGCGCGGCCCCAGGGCCGAGCGCTCGATGTCGCCCTCGCGGCTGAGGAGCACCTCGAAGCCGTGCAGGCGCGCGATGTCGATGAGGCGGGGCAGCTCGGAGTCGCACTCCGCGGCGCCCTCGAAGAACACGTGCGCGATGACGAAGCGCGGGTCGTCGGCCAGGGCGGGGTCCAGGCCCTCGGTCGCGAGCCTGCCGGCCCACAGGGGCCGCGGGATATCAACCTGCAGCCCGGAGCCGTCGCCTTCGCCATCAACGCTGCCCGCGCGGTGCACCATCATGTCCAGCCCCAGGAGGGCACGCTCGATCACCGCGTGGCTCGGCTTGCCATCGCGGGTCGCGAAGGCGGCCAAGGCGCAGGCGTCGTGCTCCTTGAGCTCGGGAAGCCCCGGCGGAGGGGTGGTGGCGAACGGCGCGGGCGTCGTCGTCAAATGAGCCTCTCAGGTGGAATCGATGGGCTGTCGTGGCAGCGGACGACAGCGGGCCGAGTGAGTAGTGAAGTCGTCCGGAACCCCCCTGTCAACGGGTGGCAGGGCGCGTTGCCGCGTTACCATTGCACCTCGTGACAGAGGACCCACGCGACGCCACGATCCACGAAGCACGGTGCCACTGGCATCCGGATCGGGAGACCCTCCTCTCGTGCTCGTCGTGCGGCACCCCGATCTGCCCCGATTGCGGGCGAACCGCGGCCGTGGGAATGAAGTGCCCGGACTGCGCCGGGGGCCCCGCACCGGGCTCGCCCGGGGCCCTGATGCGCGATCTCAACGTGACCCGGCGCACCGGCGGGGCACCGGTGACGGTGGCCATCATCTTCCTGTGCGTCGCCATCGCGGTGATCGAGCTGGCGCAGGGGGTGGCGGTCTCGGGCGTCAACTCGGGCATCGCCATCGACCTCGGCCTGTTCGGTCCCTTCGTCGCGGACGGGCAGTGGTACCGCATCATCAGCTCGGCCTTCGTGCATGCGGGGCTCATCCACCTTTTCTTCAACATGCTGGTGCTGTGGTGGCTCGGGGGAGCCCTCGAGCGCTACGCCGGGTCGCT
>JBIIJJ010000141.1:0-4709 GCA_044233875.1 Miltoncostaeaceae bacterium
GTCAGACGTCGCGCGGGCAGGGGATGAGGGCACGCCGGTGGTGGCCGCCCGGCCCGACAGCCCCGCGGGCCAGGCGCTGTCGGAAATCGCACGCGTGGTGGCGCAGTCCGTGGGCGTTCCGCAGGCGCGCACCATCCCCCTCACCGCCGGGTAGAGTTACTGGCGTCTGGTGGGTGCGCCCGCGCCCACGCAAGCGATCGCCTGAGGAGACTCCGTTGGCCTACGTCATCACCGAGCCCTGCATCGGCACCAAGGACACCTCCTGCGCGGACGTGTGCCCGGTCGACTGCATCCACCCCGCGCCGGGCGAGGAGAACGCGGACACGGCCACGATGCTCTACATCGACCCGTCCGAGTGCATCGACTGCGACGCCTGCGTCGAGGCCTGCCCGGTGGACGCCACGATGGCCGAGGACGACATCCCCGCCCAGTGGGAGGCCTTCAAGGAGATCAACCGCGCCTACTTCGAGCAGGGCCACGAAGCCGGCGAGAAGATGGTGCAGGAGTTCCTCGCCTCGCGCGGCTGAGCCAAGCGGAACAGGAAGCACCGCGAAGGGCGCCCGTCGGGCGCCCTTCGTCGTTTGGTCCCGGTCGCCATCCGCCTCACCCAACGCCCGGCGGAGCGGGCACGATGTAGCGTCTCGTCTCCCCGCACCCGACCCGGAGCCCTGATGCCGTCTCCCCGCCGCCCCCGCCTCACCTACGCCAATGTGATGTCCACGCTGGCCGTGGGAATGCTGCTGGCAGGTGGCGTCGGGTACGCCGCGGTCACCCTCCCGAACAACAGCGTTGGCCAGAAGCAGATACGGAACAACGCCGTGACCGGGGCGAAGGTGGCGGACGGGTCCCTCGGTACCGCCGACCTCAGCGCGGCAGCCCGGGGATCGCTGCAGGGCGGCCAGGGCCCCGCGGGGGCCACGGGACCGGTGGGGCCTGCGGGACCGGTGGGGCCTGCTGGACCGGTGGGCCTCACGGGGGCCACGGGAGCGGCGGGGGCCACGGGCCCCGCAGGTCCCACCGCGTCCGCCTACGCCGTGAGCACTGAGACCGTTGCCCTCGCGCCGGGCGGGCAGAACACCGAGGTGATGCGCCTCACGACCGCGTCGATTGCGTCCTCGGAGGAACTCGTTCTGCCTGTTCCCATGCGCGTGTTCATCATGGCCAATGTCAACGCCTACAAGGCCGCCGGGGATGCGGCCGCCGTGGGCAACCTCACCTGCCGCATCCGATGGGCGGCGGTGCCGTCGGGATCGTTCACCACGCTCGGCATGCACCAGCCGTCATCCACCTTCCCCGACGTACCCGGCGGCACGGCGGTGTGGCAGAGCATGCCGCTGAATGCCCGCGTCGACCTGCCCGCAGGCGCCTACGACTTCCTCATGCAGTGCTGGGCGTCGGGCAGCGCGCAGTTGGGCACGGCGGCGCTCACCGTCGACGAGGTCACGATGAACGTGGTGGCCGCCGCCCAGTAGCCCGGGCGCACCGGTGCCCCCTTAGTTCAATCGGGCGCCTCGGATGTCGGCCAGCACCGACTCCGCCACCGCCAGGGCGAGCGACGGGGCCGTGGTCGTGAGCAGCGAACCCAGCAGGGCCTCGGCCTCGTCCGGACGCCCCAGCTCCACCAGCACCTCGGCCATGCGCACGCGCGGGGCAGGGTCCTCCGGATCGATGAGCGCCAGCAGCTCGCAGCACCACAGCACGTCGTCCGGGCGGCTGCGGCGGCGATAGGAGCCCTCGAGGTTCAGCAGCATGCGCGTCACCGTCACCTGGGCGGGAACCGGCGCGAGATGGCCCGGCTCGAGGTCGCCGCCCGTCACGTCACGGACGATGCCCGCGAGTTCGTCCACGGTGCGCGTGACCCACCCATGAAACGGATCCACGTACCGCACGTGGCCGTCCGTGACCTCGGCAACGATGTAGTGGCCCGGCATGGCAACGCCCTCGATGCGGGCACCCGCCCGGCGGCCAACCGAGATCGCGAGCGCCGACAGCGCGATGGGCAGGCCCCGGCGCCGGCGAATGACCTGATCGAGGAATGAGTTGCGCGGGTCGTCGTACTGCTGCGTGTCGCCCTGATAGCCCTCGTCGCGCAGCAGGTCGAATACCGCCTGGGCATTGGTGGAGCCGGCGAGCTCGGCAAGGCGCTCGACCTCCGACATCCAGCGGGCGGGGTCCACGCCCGGTCGGCCCTCGGCGGCGATGAGCAGGTTCGCCTCGGCCAGATCGGGATCGCTTGAACGCATGACCTCCGCCAGCCGTGCGCGGTTCTCCATCGTCACGACGAAGGCGCCCCAAGCGCCTGGGCCTGGGCCTCCTGCAGCCCCAGGCGGCACAAGGACAGGGCGGCCTGGCGCACGGCCTCCCGCCCGGGCTCGGTGCGCACCAGCCGGGCGGCCTCAGCCAGCGCCGGGCCCGAGGGCATGCCGTCGGCGGCCCGCGCGGCCTGAGCCAGCAGCGCGCCTGCGACCTCATCACGGCGCACCAGCGCCATCTCAGCCTGCGCGGCGAGCGCCACGACCCTCAGGGCGTCGGATCCCGCAGGCGCCGCGGTCACGATGCCACCGGTCCGATCCAGCGCAGCAGGTTGCCCCCCAGCACGCCTGCCAGCGCCTGGGAATCCCAGGCCGCCACGCGCGCCGCCGACCCCACCAGGTGCAGTGCCTGTGCGTGATCCCCGTACGGCCGGTCCGACCCGAACGCGATGCGCTCGGGCGGCAGCGACACGAGATCGGTCAGGGACGCGATGGAGGTGTCGAAGATCACGCCGGCGTGACCCGCCGTGACCGCGGCGAGCGCCCGATGGTCGCCCCGGCCCCCATGGGCCAGGATGAGCCGGCAGTCGGGCACCGCCTCGATGAGCGCCGCGAACGCCGGCCCCAGCGCCCGCGCGCCGAAGCCCGCGTGAAACAGCACGGGCCAGCCCAGGTCGGTCGCCGCGCGCACGACCTCCACGCACTCGGGCGACTCCGGCCTGAAGCGCTGCGCCACCGGATGCAGCTTGAGGCCCCTGGCGCCACCCTCGTGCGCCCGCGCCATGGCCGGCACCGCCCCACGAGCCGGATCGACCCGGCAGAACGGGACGATGCGATCCGGGAACGCCGCGGCGGCCTCCAGCACGCGGGCGTTGGCATCGCGGAAGTCCCCGCCCGAACCCGGCTCGTCGGCGGGGAACGCCACCGCGGCGTTCACCCCGCAGGCATCGAGGTCAGCCACGAGATCCGCGGCCGACAGCATGTGGCCGTCGCGGTCCACCCCCAGGTGCACGTGGGCGTCCACCACCGGCGCGCCCTCGGGCACAACCACAGAGCGCAGCGCCCATGCCTCGATTTGGCGCAGGGCGTCGACATCGGCCCCCGCCCCGGCGAGCACCGCGGCGTCCTGCCCGAGCACGCGGCCGCTCAATGCGTACGCGCCTCGAACGACTCGATTGCGTCGCGGAAGGCCTTGGGCATGGGCGTGGCGCCGCCGCCATCCCACGACTGCACGCCCACCACCACGGCGCTGGCATCGGCCACGTGCATGGCCCCGTCGGAATCGATGCGCTCGAGCCGCACTTCCATGGCGTGACTGGTCGTGCCGATCTTCGTGACCCGCACGAAGGCCTCCACCTCGTCATCGAACCTGAGCGGCGCGTGGTAGTCGATCGCGATGCTCCGGATCATGAAGTGGTGCCCGTCCTCCCCCAGCAGGGGCACGCCCGCGGCACGCCGGTACTCGATCGCAGCCCGCTCGAGGAACCTCCCGTACGAGCCGAAGTACACGACCCCGCCCGCGTCGGTGTCGGCGAAGTCCACGCGGAAGCGCGTGCTGAACCCGAACGGCGGGTGCTCGTGATCGCTAGCCGACGACACGGCTCTCGCCTCCATCGATCATGACCGACGCACCGGTGATGAAGGTGGCGCGCTCCGACGCCAGGAACGCCACGAGGTCGCCCACCTCGGCGGGATCGCCCACGCGCCCCATGGGGTTCTGCGCCCCGCGCGCCGCGATTGCCGCATCGAGGTCCGGCTGGGCGGAGAGCAGTTGCCGCATGCGATCGGTGAGGATTGGCCCCGGCAGCACGTTGTTCACCGTCACCCCATCGGCCGCCACCTCGCGCGCAAGCGTGCGCACGGCGCCCGCAACTCCCGCCCGGGTGGCGTTCGAGAGCGCCAGGCCGTCGATGACCTCCCGCACGGACGTGCTGGTGATGGTGATGATGCGCCCCCAGCCACGCGCGCGCATGCCCGGCAGCGCGGCGCGCATGAGCCGCACCGTGCCGAGCAGGTTCTGCTGAACGGCGAGATCCCAGCCATCGTCGTCGGCGTCCACGAACCGACCGGGCGGAGGCCCGCCCGCGTTGGCCACCAGGATGTCCACGGGGCCCACGAGGGCCTCGGCCCGCGCCACGGCATCGGCAGGACCGAGCGGATCAGCCATGTCGGTGATGATGCCGTCGGCGCGCGCGCCGGCATCCCGAAGCGCAGCCACCGCGGCGTCCACGCCCTCCGTGCCGCGGGCGGCCACCACCACATGCACGCCCTCACGGCCGAGGGCCTCGGCAGCCGCACGGCCGAGCCCGCGACTGCCGCCGGTGATGAGGGCGACGCGCCCCTTGATCCCCAGATCCATCACACCCCCTCGCCCGTTCACACCGGTTCCGCCGCGCGCTCCGTCACGATACGCGCATGGGCGGCATCCAGATACTCGCGCAAATCGTGGGCGCGGTC
>JBIIJJ010000014.1:0-17673 GCA_044233875.1 Miltoncostaeaceae bacterium
GCGGGCCGACACGCGCACGAACTTGGCCGTGGCCTCCGGGCGCGCCGGCTTGCGGTTGCGCACCTTGTCGGAGCGGGCCGGCTCATTGGTGGTGGCCTCGGGGGCCTCGGGGGCGTCGCCCTCGGTGACCTCCACGTCGGTGGCCTCCACCTCGGCCTCGGTCGCCTCTGCTGTGGTCTCGGTGCTCACGTCAGCGCCTCGAGGTCTGTCGGTCGTCGCCGTGGCCCTTGTACGTGCGGGTGGGGGCGAACTCGCCGAGCTTGTGCCCGACCATGCTCTCCGAGATGAACACGGGCACGTGCTTGCGGCCGTCGTGGACGGCGATGGTGTGCCCCACCATCTCGGGGAAGATCGTGGACGAGCGCGACCACGTGCGAAGCATGCGCTTCTCGCTCGAGGCGTTCATGTCCTCGATCTTCTTCATCAGCTTGGGGTCGACGAACGGACCCTTCTTGAGGCTACGGCTCATCGGCCTTCCGTGTGCTTGCCGCGCTTGCGTCCGCGGACGATCAGCTTCTGGCTTGCCTTCTTCGGGTCACGCGTGCGGTGACCGTTGGTCGGCTTGCCCCAGGGGGTCACCGGGTGGCGACCTGAGTTGCTCTTGCCCTCACCACCGCCGTGCGGGTGGTCGACCGGGTTCATGGCGGAGCCACGCACCGTCGGACGCACACCGCGCCAGCGGCTGCGACCGGCCTTGCCGCCCACCTCGTTGGCGTGCGACGTGTTGCCGATCTGGCCCACCGTGGCCCGGCAGTTGATGTGCACCATGCGCATCTCCGAGCTGGGCAGGCGCAGGGTGGCGTAGTCGCCCTCCTTCGCCATCAGCTGGGCGCCGGTGCCGGCCGAGCGGCACATCTGGCCGCCGCGGCCCATCTGCAGCTCGATGTTGTGGACGATCGTTCCCGTCGGGATGTCGCGCAGCGGCAGGGCGTTGCCGGGGCGGATGTCGGCTCCGGACCCGCTCATGACCGTGTCGCCCACCTCGAGGCGCAGCGGCGCCAGGATGTAGCGCTTCTCGCCGTCCGCATAGTGCAGGAGGGCGATGCGGGCGGTGCGGTTGGGGTCGTACTCGATCGCGGCAACGCGGGCGGGCACGCCGTCCTTGGTGCGCTTGAAGTCGATGACCCGGTAGCGGCGCTTGTGCCCGCCACCCTTGTGCCGGGTGGTGATGCGGCCGTTGTTGTTGCGCCCGCCGGTCTTGTGGATGGGCTCGAGGAGCGACTTCTCGGGAGTGCTCTTCGTGACCTCCTCGAAGTCGGAGGAGGCGACGAAGCGCCGGCCCGGCGACGTCGGCTTGTGCTTGCGGATACCCATCAGGCGCCCTCGAAGATGTCGATGGAATCGCCGGGCTGGAGCTCGACGATGGCCTTCTTCCAGCCCCCGCGGGTGCCGGCGGTGCGGCCACGACGCTTGGGCTTCGGCTGCACCTTGACGATGCGCACGTCGGTCACGGTGACGTCGAAGAGTTCTTCGACCGCCTGCCGGATCTCGACCTTGTGCGCTTCGTCGAGCACGCGGAAGGTGTACTGGTTGTGCGCCTGCACCAGCATGTAGCTCTTCTCGGAGACCACGGGGCTGATGATGGCGCGGCGGACATCGCCGCGGAGGTCGCTACTGGTGCTCATGCGTCATCCCCCTCGGCCTTGGCTGCGGGCGGGGCGGCGCCATTCCAGCGCTCCCACACCTCACGCTCCACGAGCACGGAGCGGCCGGCCATGATGTCGACGGTCTCGATGTCGCGGGCCTCGAGCACGCGCACGTCGCGCATGTTGCGGAACGAAAGCGCCTCGGGCGACGACGACTCGGTCACCACCACGAGCAGCGGGCGGGCGGCGAGCTCCTCGGGGGCGGCGGCCAGGTACTGGGCAGCGCGCTTGGTGGAGGGCTCGTCCCAACCGGTGGGGTCCATTACGGCGATCGTGCCGCGCTCCACGTGGGCCTTGAGGGCCGAGCGGAACGCCTGGCGGTGCGCCTTGCGGTTCACCTTGCCGCCATAGCTGCGCGGGTGGGGGCCGAACACCACGCCACCACCGGTCCAGATGGGCGAGCGGTTCGAGCCGGCGCGCGCACGGCCGGTGCCCTTCTGGCGCCACGGCTTGATGCCACCACCGCTGACGTCGCTGCGGGTCTTGGTGCTGTGCGTACCGGCACGGCGCCACGCCATCTCAGCCGTCACGGCCTCATGGATGAGGTGCGGCTTGATGGCCTGGGCCTCGATCTCGGCGCCCACGTCTGCGGCGCCGGATGCCTTGCCGGTCTTGGAGAGGAGATGAGCCGCCATCAGTCGGGCCTCACGAACACGATCGAGCCAACGGCACCGGGGACGGCGCCCTTGACCAGCAGGATGTTGCGCTCCGGATCGCGGTCCACCACCTGCAGGCCGCGCTGGGTCACCTGGCGGGCACCCATGTGACCGGCCATGCGGATTCCCTTGAACACGCGTGCGGGGTAGGCAGCGGCGCCGATGGAGCCGGGACCGCGGACATTGTGCGAGCCGTGGCTCTTGGGTCCGCGCTTGAAGTTGTGGCGCTTGATGGTGCCGGCGTAGCCCTTGCCCTTCGAGGTACCGGTCACCTTCACGTACGAGCCGGGCACGAAGGAGTCGACGGTGATGAGCTGGCCCTCGGCGACGCCCTCGGCCTCCACGCCCAGGTCGTCGGTCGAGAACTCGTGCAGGTGCCGCATCAGCGGCGCGCCGGCCTTCTGCAGGTGACCCTGCTCGGGCTTGTTGATGTGCTTCGCCTTGGCGGCGCCGAAGCCCAGCTGCACGGCGGAGTAGCCGTCGCGCTCCTCGGTCTTCACCTGCACCACGGGGCAGGGGCCCGCCTCGATGACGGTCAGCGACACGCGCTGGCCGTCCTCGGCGAAGATCTGGGTCATGCCGACCTTGCGTCCGATGATCGCGGCCATCGTCAGACCTTGATCTCGATGTCGACGCCGGCGGGAAGGTCGAGGCGCATGAGCGAGTCGACCGTCTTGGGCGTGGGCGAGAAGATGTCGATGAGGCGCTTGTGCGTGCGCACCTCGAAGTGCTCGCGCGAGTCCTTGTCCTTGAACGGACCCTTGATCACGCAGTAGCGATGGCACTCCGTGGGAAGGGGCACGGGACCGGAGATGGTCGCGCCACTCCGCTGGGCGGTCTCCACGATGGATGCCGCGCTCTTGTCGATCAGCTCATGGTCATAGGCCTTGAGCCTGATGCGGATCTTGTTCTGGGTGATCAAGGTTCGGTCTTCTCGTTCGTCTCGTGCTACCCGGGGAAAGCGAGGGCCCCGCCGCCCAGGTGGACGACGGGGCCCGAACCACTGGAACTTCTACTCGATGATCTGCTCGACCACGCCGGCGCCCACGGTGCGGCCGCCCTCGCGAATGGCGAAGCGGAGGCCGTCCTCCATGGCGATCGGCACGATGAGCTCCACCTCGAGCACCGCGTTGTCGCCGGGCATGATCATCTCAGCGCCGTCGAGCAGCTGGATGACGCCGGTCACGTCGGTGGTGCGGAAGTAGAACTGCGGCCGGTAGCCGTTCACGAACGGCGTGTGGCGACCGCCCTCCTCCTTGGAGAGCACGTACACCTGCGCCTTGAACTTCGTGTGCGGAGTGATCGAACCCGGCTTGGCCAGCACCTGGCCGCGCTGGATGTCCTCGCGCTTCACACCGCGGAGCAGGGCGCCGATGTTGTCGCCGGCCTGGCCCTGGTCGAGCAGCTTGCGGAACATCTCGACGCCGGTGACAACGGTCTTCTCGATCTCGGTCTGCATGCCGACGACCTCGATCTCGTCGTTCACGTTGACGATCCCGCGCTCCACGCGGCCGGTGGCGACGGTGCCGCGGCCGGTGATGGTGAAGACGTCCTCGACCGGCATCAGGAAGGGCTTGTCCACGTCGCGCTCGGGGAGCGGCACGTAGTCATCCACGGCCTGCATGAGCTCGAGGATCTGCTCCTGGGCGGCGGCGTCGCCGTTCAGGGCGTTGAGCGCCGAGACCTTCACGACCGGGATGTCGTCACCCGGGAACTCGTACGCGCTCAGCAGCTCACGCACCTCGAGCTCCACGAGCTCGAGCAGCTCCTCGTCGTCCACCATGTCGGCCTTGTTGAGGGCCACCACGATGTACGGCACGCCCACCTGGCGGGCGAGCAGGATGTGCTCACGGGTCTGCGGCATCGGGCCGTCTGCAGCCGACACCACGAGGATCGCGCCGTCCATCTGGGCGGCACCCGTGATCATGTTCTTGATGTAGTCAGCGTGACCCGGGCAGTCGACGTGGGCGTAGTGACGGCCCTCCGTCTCGTACTCCACGTGCGAGGTCGCGATGGTGATGCCGCGCTCGCGCTCCTCGGGGGCGTTGTCGATCTCATCGAAGCTGCGCACCTCGCCGCCGAACTTCTGGCTGAGCGTCTGGGTGATGGCAGCAGTGAGGGTCGTCTTGCCGTGGTCGACGTGACCGATGGTGCCCACGTTCACGTGGGGCTTCGAACGGTCGAACTTCTCCTTCGCCATCATCGCTCCTCATGCGCGTCCGAGCGGGTTGCGACCATTCGGGTCACCACCCGCCACGTGCTTCCGAAACGGCCTCAACATGCAACGCGCGGCCCAGTTGGCCGCGCGTGAAGAGGCCCTCGCTCTTTCGAGCCGGGGGAACATAGCACGCAGCGCGCGGCAGGCAAGCACGACTTCGGCGAACTGCCCGGCATAGGATCGTCTCGTGCACGAGACGCGCCACGCACTGCTGGAAATCGCCCGCGAGGCGCGCGGTGAAGTGCGCGGTGACCCCGCAACGCGCGAGCTCTATGCGGTGGACGCCAGCCTCTACCGTCGCCTGCCGGTCGGCGCCATGCTCGCGGGGCATCCCGACGACCTCGACCTGGCGGTGCATGCCTGCGCGAGGCATCGGATTCCGCTCACCATGCGGGGTGCGGGCACCAGCCTCGCGGGCCAGGCGGTGGGCACCGGCCTCGTGGTGGACTGCTCCCGACTACGGCAGATCGAGGTGGACCCCGGGTCCATGACGGCCCGTGTCGGCCCCGGCGTGGTGCTCGATGACCTCAACCGGGCCGCCGCACGGCACGGCCTGATGTTCGGACCGGATGTGGCCACCGGCAGCAGGGCCACGCTCGGGGGCATGATCGGCAACAACTCCGCGGGGGCGCGGTCGATCGTCTACGGCATGACGGCGGACAACCTCGTGGAGCTCGACGTGCTGCTGGCCGATGGCACGCGAGCGCGGGTTGCGCGGGGAAGCAGCGCTCCACCTGCGCTCGAGGCGGTTCGGGCCGTCGCCACGGACCGGGGCTTCCCCTCCCTCATGCGCCGCGTCTCCGGCTACGCACTCGACCGCCTGGTGGGCCCGCAGCCCGACTGGCCGGCATTCCTCGCCGGCAGCGAGGGCACCCTGGCGGTGATGCGCGAGGCAGTGGTGCGACTTGTGCCGGTGCCCCCGGAACGCGCCCTTGCAATCGTGTCATTCCCCCACGTGGATGCCGCGCTCGAGGCCGTGCCGGGGCTGCTGGAGTCGGGCCCCTCGGCGATCGAGCTCATGGATGCGTCGCTGGTCGACCCCGCCAACCGGCAGCCGGCCGAGCGCGCACTGCTGGGAGTGATGGGAAGCGCCCCCGCGATGCTGGTGGTGGAGTACTCGGGCGAGTCGGGCGAGGCGATCGCCCGCGCCCGGGCTCTCGACGGCGCCGTGGTGCTGGGCAACGAGGTCGACCAGGCGGCCGTGTGGACCATCCGCCGCACGGGAATCGCGCGGGCGCTGCGCACCGAGGGCGACGAGAAGCCGATCCCCTTCATCGAGGATCCGGCGGTGCCGCCCGCACAGCTCGCCGCATTCGCACGCGAGGTGCGGCGCCTGCTGTCGCACGAGGGAATGGGCGATGCGGTCTGGTACGGGCATGCAAGCGTGGGGTGCCTGCACATACGGCCGATGGTCGACCTGCGCGAGCAGGGCGCCACCGCGCGGGTGCGACGTGTGGCGGAGGGCGTGGCCGACCTCGTGGCCGCCCACGGGGGCTCGCTCTCGGGCGAGCACGGCGACGGCCGGCTTCGCGGCGAGCTCCTGCCCCGCATGTACCAGCAGGACCTCCTCGACCGGTTCGAGGCGGCCAAGGCCGCGCTCGACCCCGAGGGCATCCTGAACCCCGGCATCATCGTGAACCCGGATCCGCTCGACTCGGGGCTGCGCATCGAGGGGTCCGGCCCCCGGCGACACGTTGAATCAGTGGTGGCTTTCGAGGGCGGCCTGCAGCGTGCAGCCGAGGCCTGCAACGGCAATGGCCAGTGCCGGCGTTCAGATGCCGCCATGTGCCCGTCGTACCAGGCCCTGCATGATGAGCGCCATTCCACCCGGGGCCGTGCCGTGCTGCTGCGCGCCGCGATCGAGGGCCACCTCGACCTGGGCCTGGCCGACCCGGGCCTGCATGAGGCGCTCGACCTCTGCCTCTCGTGCCGTGCATGCGCCACCGAGTGCCCCGCCGGCGTGGACATGTCGCGCCTCAAGGTCGAGGCGCTGGTGCACCGGTACGTGGAGCACCGGCCATCACCCGCCGTGCTCGCTGCCGCCCATGCCCACGACCTCATGCGGGCGGGGTCGGCCTCACCGCGCCTCGCGCGCCGCATGGCGCGCGTGGCCGCGAGGCGCCTTGGCAGGCCGGTGCCCGTACCGGTGCGCGAGTGGAGGCCGCCCACGCAGTCCGGCACCGGAGCTCCCATGGGGCTCTTCGCCGACACATGGACGCGCTTCCAGCAGCCGGCCATCGGTGACGCCGCCGTGCGGGTGCTCGCAACGGCCGGGGCAGGAGTGCGGGTGCTGCGGGGCGGGTGCTGCGGAAGGCCCGCGCTCTCACAGGGCATGCCCGACCTCGCCCGCGCGCAGGGCCTGAAGGCCCTCGAGACGCTCACGCCCCACGCCATGGGCGGGCACCCCATCGTGGTGCTCGAGCCCTCGTGCCTGTCGATGCTGGCGTCCGACCTGCCCTGGCTGCTGCCGGATGATCCGCGGGCACGCTGGGTGGCCGATGCCGTGGTGCCCTTCGAGCGCGCCGTGCTGGACCTGGGCCTCGAGGTGCCCGGGCTGCGGAACCCCCCGCTCGTCCACCGCCACTGCCACGCCCGGGCCGCGGGCGATACGGCAGCGGTGGCGGCCCTGGGGCCCGGCGCCACCGCCACCGATGCCGGCTGCTGCGGCATGGCCGGGGCCTTCGGCTACCAGCACCCCGAGGTGTCGCGCCGCATCGGCGAGGACCGCCTCGCGCCACAGGTGCGCGCGTCCTCGGCCCCGGTAGTGGCCGCGGGCGTGAGCTGCCGCGAGCAGATCCATGACCTCACCGGCCGCGAGGCCGAGCACCCGGCCGTGCACCTGGATCGCCTGCTGCACGAGTAGCGCCCTAGTACTAAACCCCGGTGCCAGGCACTTAACCGAGCCCCCGCACGGCGAATCCCCATTGCTGCACCGCTTCTCCCCTCGTGCGCATGATGTGACGCACGGTTAAGTGCCTGGCACCGGGGTGCGGGGGAACGACGGGGGGCCGCTCGCAGGCGGCCCCCCGGGTACTGCGTTCAGGCGATGGGGCCTCAGTCGCTCGTCGCGCCCACCTTCGCCTTGATCTCCTCGGCGATGGAGTTCGGCACCTCTGCGTAGTGGTCGAACTGCATCGTGAAGGTGGCGCGGCCCTGGGTGGCCGAGCGGACCGAGGTGGCGTAGCCGAACATCTCGGAGAGAGGAACCTGCGCCTGGATGGTGCCGGTGGTGCCCTTCTCCTCCATGCCGCCGATGCGACCGCGGCGACCGTTGAGGTCACCCACCACGGTGCCCATGAACTCGGTGGGGCACACGACCTCCACGGCCATGAGCGGCTCGAGCAGGCACGGGCTGGCGCGCTTGGCGGCCTCACGCACCGCCATGGAGCCGGCGATCTTGAAGGCACCCTCGTTGGAGTCGACGTCGTGGTACGAGCCGTCGATGAGCTGCACCTTGACGTCCACCATCGGGTAGCCGGCGACCACGCCGCCCTCGAGTGCCTCCTTGATGCCCTCGTCCACGGCGGGCACGTACTCCTTGGGCACCGAACCACCCACGGTCTTGTTCTCGAACTCGTAGCCCTTGCCGGGCTCGTTCGGCTCGACCGAGATGTAGACGTGGCCGTACTGGCCGCGACCGCCGGACTGGCGCACGAAGCGGCCTTCCACCTTCTCGACCCGCTTGCGGATGGTCTCGCGGTAGGCCACCTGCGGGGCGCCGACGTTGGCGTCCACGCTGAACTCGCGCATGAGGCGGTCCACGATGATCTCGAGGTGCAGCTCGCCCATGCCGGCGATGACCGTCTGGCCGGTCTCCTCGTCGGTGCGCACGCGGAAGGTCGGGTCCTCGTCCTGCAGTCGCTGCAGGGCGGTGGAGAGCTTCTCCTGGTCGGCCTTCGTCTTGGGCTCGATGGCCAGGCGGATCACCGGGTCGGGGAAGGTCATCTCCTCGAGGATCACCGGGTTGGCCGGGTCGCAGAGCGTGTCGCCCGTGGTGGTGGTCTTCAGGCCCACGGCCGCGACGATGTCACCGGCCGAGGCCGAGTCGACCTCCTCGCGGTGGTTGGCGTGCATCATCAGCAGGCGGCCGATGCGCTCCTTGCGCTCGCCCTTGGTCGCATTGATGATGCCGTCGCCGGCGTTCACGGTGCCGGAGTAGACCCGCAGGAAGGTGAGGCGGCCCACGTACGGGTCGCTCATCACCTTGAAGGCCAGGGCGGCGTACGGCGCAGAGGCGTCGGACGGACGCTCCACCTCATTGCCGCGGTCGTCGATGCCCTCGGCAGGTGGCACGTCGAGCGGCGACGGCATGAAGTCGACCACGGCGTCGAGCAGGGGCTGCACGCCCTTGTTCTTGAACGACGAGCCGCACAGCACCGGGGTCATGTCGATGGCCAGCACGGCGGTGCGGATGGCCTTCTTGATGAGCTCGGGCGAGATGTCCTTGCCCTCGAGGTAGGCCTCGGCCAGCTCGTCATCGCTGTCGGCGAGCGCCTCGATGAGCTGCTCGCGGGCCACCTCGGCATCGGTGGCCATGGCCTCCGGGATCGGCCCGACCTCGACCTCGGTGCCGAGGTCGTCCTTGTAGGTGGTGGCGTTCATCTCGACCAGGTCGATGATGCCGGCGAACTCGGCCTCGGCACCGATCGGGAGCTGGATCGGCACGGCGCGTGCGCCGAGGCGATCGATCATGGTCTGCACGGCGGCGTCGAAGTCGGCGCCGATGCGGTCCATCTTGTTGACGTAGGCGATGCGCGGCACGTGGTAGCGGTCGGCCTGGCGCCACACGGTCTCCGACTGCGGCTCCACGCCGGCCACCGAGTCGAACACGGCGACGGCACCGTCGAGCACGCGCAGGGAGCGCTCCACCTCGACGGTGAAGTCCACGTGGCCCGGCGTGTCGATGATGTTGATGCGGTGGTCGCGCCAGAAGCAGGTGGTGGCGGCGGAGGTGATGGTGATGCCGCGCTCCTGCTCCTGCTCCATCCAGTCCATCGTGGCAGCGCCCTCGTGCACCTCACCGATGCGGTGCGTGCGGCCGGTGTAGTAGAGGATGCGCTCCGTCGTGGTCGTCTTGCCCGCGTCGATGTGGGCCATGATCCCGATGTTCCGGGTGCGCTCGAGCGGGACCTTCTTCACCTCAGCCACTGAATCTCACCTGTCCGTAACGATGTGGCACGGGAGGTGGACCCCCCCGCGTCCTCTCTCATGAATGCAAGCCGAACCCCGCCGAAAGCAGCAGGGGGATCGGGACTACCAGCGGTAGTGCGCGAACGCCTTGTTGGCCTGGGCCATCCGGTAGAGGTCATCCTTGCGCTTGAACGCGCCACCCTGCGAGCCGAGCGCGTCGAGCAGCTCGTTCGCCAGGCGCTCGCTCATCTGCTTCTCGCGGCGCTGGCGCGAGAAGAGGACGATCCAGCGAATGGCCAGCGTGCGGCCGCGACGGGCCGGCACCTCGATCGGCACCTGGTAGGTGGCACCACCCACGCGGCGGCTCTTGACCTCGAGCACCGGCGTGACATTGCGGATTGCCTCCTCCATGACCTGCACCGGGTCGCGCCCCGTGCGGTCGCGGATGCGCTCGAGCGCGTCATACACCGTGCGCTCGGCCACCGACTTCTTGCCGTCCCGGAGGACCTTGTTGATCAGCTGGGTCACGACGGAGTTGTCGTAGACGGGGTCCGGGGTGAGCGGACGACGTGTGATTGCTGCGCGGCGGGGCATCTGCCTACTTCGGGGTCTTGGCGCCGTACTTGGAGCGCGCCTGCTTGCGATCGGAAACGCCTGCGGTGTCGAGGGCAGCGCGGATGACCTTGTACCGGACACCCGGCAGGTCCTTCACGCGGCCGCCACGCACGAGCACCACGGAGTGCTCCTGCAGGTTGTGGCCCTCGCCGGGGATGTAGCTCGTGACCTCCATCCCGTTGGTGAGGCGAACACGCGCGACCTTGCGCAGCGCGGAGTTCGGCTTCTTCGGGGTGGTGGTGTAGACCCTCGTGCATACCCCGCGCTTCTGCGGCGCACCGCGCAGCGCGGGAGTCGAGGTCTTGGTCGCCTTGGGCTTACGACCCTTGCGGACCATCTGGTTGATCGTTGGCACGAGCCTCTTCCGGACTATGGGCGTGAAATAGCGATTCGCCCCCTCGGGCGAGCGGTCCGGGACCGTATCACGGCGAATGGGGCGGGCCAACACCACTCGGCGCGGGTTCGGTGCGCGAAAGCGCGAGGGCGGCCAGGCCCAGGGCGGCCAGTGCCGACGCGGCCAGCACCACCGAGCCGGTGGTCATCACCGGACCGAGCACGGGGTAGAAGGCGAACCCGGCGGTACCCGTTGCGATGGCCCACCCCACCACGACCGCCAGCGCCACGGCGAGCGCCAGCGTCACGACCTCGCCGGCATCGCGTCGCCGCTCGGGCAGGCGCGTGCGGCGGGCCTCGCCGTAGCCCCGCGCGGCCATGGCCTCGGCGACATCCAGCCCGCGCTCCAGCGCCGACCCCACCAACGGCAGCGCAAGCGGCGCTGCTGCCTTCGCGCGCTGCAACCGCGGCCCGCTGGTGAGCGCCATGCCGCGCAGCCGGGCGGTCTCGGAGATGGCGCGGGCGTCGCGCCCGAGGGTGGGCACCAGGCGCGCTGCCAGAGCCGACACCAGCGCCGAGCGCGGCGCCACGCGGCCCAGCCCCGCGAGCATGCGATCGGGGTCGGCCCACGCGAAGATGGCCGCGGCGAGCGCCACGGTGGCCAGCACCCGCGCCGCGGCGGCGGCACCGGCAGCGACGGCCTCGGCCGTGATGTCCCCGTTCAGGGGTGGCGGCACGGGGATGCTGAAGAGCACCAGGTCGCCCTGGCCCGTGAGCAGCGGGGTGAGCACGAACACCCCGATCGCCGAGATGATCGCGCCCACCAACACGAACCGGCCCGGGCTCCCGGGCGCCGCGAGCAGCAGCACCATGGCACCGGCGGCCAGAGCGGCCAGCACCAGGGGCTGGTCGGTGGTGAAGGCCAGCACGCCGGCCACGAGCGTGAGCAGCACGATGGGCATGGGGGCGCGGTCGCCCCCGATGGGTCCGGTCACTGCCCGGGCTCGGTGCTGAGGAGCGCCATATCGGCCACGGTCCTCAGCGACGCCACGCCATCAATCTTCGTGGAGAGCTTCCACCGCACGGGCAACTTCAACTCGGGCGACCACCAGAGGGTGTCCCGCCGGAAGCCCTCAACCGGGCCGCTGATCGTGGCGCGCTTCTGGATCACGAGCACATCGACGGGCCGGCCGCCGACGTCCACGACCTCGCGTCGCAGCACCCGCGCACGGTCGACCACCCGCACCTCGTCCATGCGGTAGCGCGCAGTCCAGGTCTTCCCCACCACCATGGCCGCCGGGTACACGAGCGCTGGCGGCACCAGCAACTGGCGGTCGTCACGGCCGAGGCCCGCCACCTTTACCGTGGTCACGCGCTCCATCAGGTACTCGCCCTCGGGTGCGATGCGCAGGCGCGACGCCTCCACATGCTCCTTGCTCAGCACCAGGGTGCGCCAGAAGCCGCCCTTGGCCGGGCGCACCACCAGCTGCGCGGTGGATGGCAGCGGGCGATCGACCGATGCCGGCCCAACGCCCACGGTCTCGTCGCCGGTGGCGCGATAGGACCACACGCCGGCACGCGGCCCCCCGGGGATCACCTTGCCCGCCGCACCGCCGCCGTACTCCTGCCCGGCCTCCTGCTCTGACACCGGCGTGCTGCTGCCGGCCCGCGACCACCACCAGGCGCCGACCGCGATGAGCACGAGCGCCACGACGAGCGGGATGAGGAATACCGGACGGGCGAGGCGGGAGATCACGTGGTTGATCGTAGGACAGCAGGACGCCCGCGAGCAGGAGACCGAACGCAAGCGTCGACGGGGCGTACCCGAAACGGCCATTTCCCACGCACGCGGACGAGCGGCATACCGTGCCCGATCGATGACCCGGAAGATGCTCAACGACCCCTGCCCGTGCGCGGCATGCCGCCACCGCCGCGAGGCCCGCAGCCATGCCCGCGGACGCACGGTGTGGATCGGCCTGCTGGGCCTGCTGGCCTGCTCGGTGCCACTTGCCGCCGCCCTGCCCGGCGGGGAGACCGACACGCAGCCCGTGCCCGCGAGCCCCGTCACCCTCACCGTGCCCCGCGAGCCGGTGCTCGTGCCCCGGACCATCCGGGATACCGGCGAGGACGCCGGCGCCATCATCCGGTGGCGCGAGAGCGACCCCGCCGGCTCGCCCAACGGAGGGCGCCTGGCAAATGGCGTGCGCCTGCCGGCATCGGGAACCGGCTACTACACATACGACCCGCGCACCCAGAGGGAGCCCGGGGGCCTGAACACCCGGTGGGGCACATCCCGCCTGGTGCGCGAGATGGTCGAGCTCGGCGAGTGGTGGGCCCGTACCCACCCGGGCGCGGGACCCCTGGGCATCGGCGACCTCGCCCGCCGCGGGGGCGGCAGCATCGACGGCCACGCCTCGCACCAGAACGGGCTCGACGTGGACATACGCCTGCCCCGCCGCGATCGGGTACGCGGACCGGCCAACCCGTCGAACTACGACCCCACGCTCACGCAGGACGTCGTGGACCGCCTCGTGCAGCAGGGGGCGTCGCTCATCCTCATCGGCAACTCGCTCGACCTCACCGGTCCGCGAGGCGTGGTGATGCGGTGGCCGAACCACGATGACCACCTGCACGTGCGCTTCCCGGGATGACCCGCAGGCACCCGCAGCGGTAGGGTAGGCGCATGACGAGCCTCCCCCTGCTCCCCGCCGACTTCTGGTCGGAGTCGTTCCCCGTGGTGGACGCGTTCCAGGAACGCATCCGTTCCACGGGCATCGGCACGGTGTGGATGACGCTGATCGCGTTCCTCGTGACGTTCCTGATCACGCGCATGATCACCCACATGATCAAGGCGGGCAAGGGCCCGTTCGGCGACATATCGGTGGGCGGCACGCACCTGCACCACCTTGTGCCCGGCATCTTCCTGCTTCTCATCAGCGGCGTGATCGGCATCGCCATCGACTGGCAGCCGAGCTCGCCGTGGAACCTGATCGTGCCGGTGATGTTCGGCATCGGGGCGGCACTGACCCTGGATGAGTTCGCGCTGTGGCTCACCCTCAAGGACGTCTACTGGTCGCATGAGGGGCGTCGGTCGGTCGATGCCGTGATCGTGCTGGCCACGGTGCTCTGCCTGCTCGCGCTGGGCATCCCGTTCTGGCAGGACGTCTGGACCGACTCCGATGTGACCGGCAGCGGCCTGCTGGCGGCATGGCACGTGCTGTGCGTGATCTTCGCGGTCACCTGCTTCCTCAAGGGGAAGTGGACGTTCACCGCGCTCTCGCTGCTCGCGTGGCCGTTCGGGCTGGTGGGCGCACTGCGCCTGGCGCGCCCGACATCGCTCTGGGCCCGTCGCTTCTACGGCGAGCGCAGGCAGGCCGAGGCAGACGCCCGGTACCCCGAGGACCGCCGCATGCCCATGTGGTTCTGGCAGCGCGGGAAGAAGGCTGCCCCCGGGGCCTGACCCCGGGAGCAGCCTCCCCCACGCCGGTACCGCCTACTCGGTTGCGCCGTCCTCAGCGGCCTCCGGGGCCGGCTCGGGCTCGGGCTCGAACGAGTAGGTGCCGCTGGCGTCCACGAGGCCCACGAGGTCGTCGGTCTCCTCCTCCATGAGCGAGAACGGCTCATCGAGGTCGAACTCCAGCAGGGCCGGGGCGCGACGCACCGGCTCGATCTCCAGCTGCCGGTACCTGCGGAGCCCGGTGGCCGCCGGGATGAGCTTCCCGATGATCACGTTCTCCTTCAGGCCGCGCAGGTGGTCCACCTTGCCCTCCAGCGCCGCGTCGGTCAGCACCTTGGTGGTCTCCTGGAAGGAGGCCGCCGAGAGGAACGACTCGGTCGCCAGCGAGGCCTTGGTGATACCCAGGATCAGCGGCACGTAGCGGGACATCGCGGAGTCGAGGAGCTCCTCGGTCTCGTTCGCCGTGCGCTTCACCTTCTTGCGGCTTCGCTGCAGCTTGTCGGCCGCGGCAAGGCGCACGCGCTGGTTCTCGCGGAAGAGAACCGGCTTGTCCACCAGCTGGCCGGGCAGGAAGTTGGTGTCACCCGGGTCCTCGATGCGCACCTTGCGGAGCATCTGGCGAACGATGACCTCGATGTGCTTGTCGTTGATCTCCACTCCCTGGGAGCGGTAGACGTCCTGCACCTGGGCGACGAGGTAGTCCTCGGTCTTGGTGGCGCGGTCGCCCGCTCCCCAGCCCGGGCCCGTCACGTGGACGCCCTCACGCAGGTGCATCCCGTCGTGGATGGGCGGCGCGGGACGGTCGACAGGCACGCGGATGTGGCGAACCTGCACGCCATCCTCACCCAGCACCTCGACCTTGATCGAGCGCGAGCCCTTCTCGGTGCGACCCGGCGTGACCGAGGCCACTGTGCCGGCGATGCCCATGTCGATGCCCGCCTGGGCCTCGAGGATGTCGCTCGGGAACGCGGAGCCGTCGGTGAGCAGGTCACCGGCCTCCACCCATGAGCCGTCCTCGAGGTCACGCCGGATCTGGGTGCGCTTGAGAACGTTGTAGGTGACCGGCGGACGCACCGGCTCCTTCTTGCGGCCGACCTCGATGGACACCGGCGACTCGAGGTGGATGATCGCCGCGCCGGGGCGGGTCTCGTCGTCCTCGATGCGGATCCAGCCGTCGTGCGCGGCCACGTGGGCCAGCGCCTTGGGCTTGCGGGCCTCGAAGAGCTCCACGATTCGCGGGAGACCCTGCGTGATGTCCGCGCCGGCGACTCCGCCGGTGTGGAACGTGCGCATGGTCAGCTGCGTGCCGGGCTCGCCGATCGACTGCGCGGCGATGATGCCCACGGCGTCGCCGGGCTCGCACATCTCGCCCGAGGCCAGGTTGCGGCCGTAGCAGTGCGTGCATACGCCAACGGCGCTGCGGCACTTGAGCGGCGAGCGCACGGTCACCGATGCCTTCGGGTGACGCGTGCCGAGGTCGGTCAGCTGCTGCATGAGCGCGCTGTCCACCTCGACCGAGCGGTAGGCGTCCACCGCGGCATCGTCACCCTCATCCGGCGCGTCGCCGCGCAGGTCGGTGATGAACTCGCCGGTGACGGAATCGACGACCGGGCCGATGAGCACGCGCCCGAGCAGCGACGGGTTGGTGTGCCCGTCGCGCACCAGCGCGGCGTCGATGCCCTCGGTGGTGCCGCAGTCGCGCTCGCGCACGATGACGTCCTGCGACACGTCCACGAGGCGGCGGGTCAGGTAGCCCGAGTCCGCCGTCTTGAGGGCGGTGTCGGCAAGGCCCTTGCGCGCGCCGTGGGTGGAGATGAAGTACTCGAGGACCGAGAGCCCCTCCATGAAGTTGCTCTTGATCGGGCGCTCGATGATCTCGCCCTTCGGGTTGGCCATGCAGCCACGCATACCCGCCAGCTGGCGGATCTGCTTGAACGAGCCACGGGCACCCGAGTTGGCCATCATGAAGATCGGGTTGAGGCGGAACAGGTGCTCCTGCATCTTCGCCGCGACCTCGTCGGTGGCGTCGTCCCACAGGGAGATCACGCGCTCATGGCGCTCCTCCGCGGTCATGAGGCCCTCCGAGAAGAAGTCCTCGAAGCGCTGGACCTCGGCGTCGTACTTGGCGAGGATCTCCGACTTCTCCGGCGGGATCACCACGTCGTTCTTCGAGATGGTGATGCCCGACTGGCTGGCGTAGCGGAAGCCCAGGGCCTTGAAGGTGTCCAGCATCATCGAGACGATCGTGGCCCCGTAGATGTCCACGAGCTCCTCGATGAACTCACCCAGCTCGCGCTTGGTGAACACGCGGTTCTGCCACGGGTACGCGTGCGGGTGCTCCACGTGGTCGAGCAGCTCGTCGAGCTGCGTCCTGAGCTCGTGGTTGAACAGCACGCGGCCGGCGGTGGTGACCAGGCGGCCGCCACCGTGGTCCGGGTTCTGGCGGATCTCCACCAGGTCCTGGAGGCTGACGATGCCGTGGTCCAGCGCGCCGAGCAGCTCCTCGTCGCCCCTGAAGGCGCGCGGAGCGGCCTGCGGGGCCTCCTTGAAGGGATCGGCCACCCAGTCGGTGACACCCTCGATGCGCGCCTCGTGGCCCTTGGGGATCACGTAGGTGCGGCCCTCGGAGTCCCAGAGGTCGATGGTCTCGATGGCGCGGCCGTTGCCCGACTCGCCCTTCTCCCGCACGTAGATCGTGGGGCAGTAGGTGAGGTAGTAGAGGCCGAGGATCATGTCCTGGCTGGGCACCGCGATGGGGCGCCCGTGGGCCGGGGACAGGATGTTGTTGGCCGAGAGCATGAGGATGCGCGCCTCGGACTGGGCCTCCACCGACAGCGGCAGGTGCACGGCCATCTGGTCGCCGTCGAAGTCGGCGTTGAAGGCGGTGCACACGAGCGGGTGCAGCTGGATGGCCTTGCCCTCCACCAGCACGGGCTCGAAGGCCTGGATGCCCAGGCGGTGCAGGGTGGGTGCACGGTTCAGCAGCACCGGGTGCTCGGCGATGACCTCCTCGAGCACGTCCCACACCTCGGGAATCATCGAGTCGACCATCTTCTTGGCCGCCTTGATGTTCTGCACCTGCTTGCGCTCGACCAGCCTGCTCATGATGAACGGCTTGAAGAGCTCGAGGGCCATGAGCTTGGGCAGGCCGCACTGGTACAGGCGCAGTTCGGGGCCGGCAACGATGACCGAGCGGCCCGAGTAGTCCACGCGCTTGCCCAGCAGGTTCTGGCGGAAGCGGCCCTGCTTGCCCTTGAGCATGTCCGACAGCGACTTGAGCGGGCGATTGCCCGGGCCCGTCACCGCGCGGCCGCGACGGCCGTTGTCGAACAGGGCGTCAACGGCCTCCTGCAGCATGCGCTTCTCGTTGTTCACGATGATCTCGGGGGCACCGAGGTCGAGCAGGCGCTTGAGGCGGTTGTTGCGGTTGATGACGCGGCGGTAGAGGTCGTTCAGGTCCGACGTGGCGAACCGGCCGCCGTCGAGCTGCACCATCGGGCGCAGCTCCGGCGGGATGACCGGCACGGCCTCGAGGATCATCCACTCCGGGCGGTTGTCCGAGTGGATGAACGCCGAGCACACGCGCAGGCGCTTGAGCGCACGGGCGTGGCGCTGGCC
>JBIIJJ010000142.1:0-4633 GCA_044233875.1 Miltoncostaeaceae bacterium
GGTCGAAGTTGAAGCTCATCAGACCGATCATCTCCTTCACCGGCAGCATGGCGCCCATGTTGTCCCACGGGGTCGCCTGCAGGGCCCAGGAGCGGATCGCGCCCGCCGAAGCGGTGCGGATCGACTCCGGCTTCAGCTGGAAGCGGTGCTGACCCTCAGTCTCCGGACGGCCCATGGCGGCGGCGGTCGCCTTCGTGACCTCCGACGGGAGGTACGTCAGGTCCCACTTCGTCGTCTTGAGCGACGGGTCCGTGATGAGACGGAGGTTCATGCGGCCGTAGTTCGGGTCGCCGTAGAACGCCGGCTTGGCCGACAGCTCTGCGTCGTCGTAACGACCGGTCGCGGTGTGAATCATGTAGCCGCGACGCTCCATCGTGAAGTTGAAGTAGTCGTTGCCAAACCCACCGTAGCCGTCGTCCTCCTTGCCACCGTGCTCCTGGGTGACGATGTAGGCGATCTTCTTCGGGAAACCGAAGGGCTCACGGCCGGCGAACACGGCAGCGTCCTGCGTCAGGTACATGTAAGGGTAGTACCCGCCGTAGTAGGTCTTGCCGTCGCCAGCCTTGTGGGAAGCGGCAACCGTCAGACCGAACTCGCCGTAGGGGCCGAGACCGGTGTGAAGGTGGTCGACGTACCAGAACTCGATGACGTCGTCCTCGAGGTCCAGGCACTTCGGAAGCACGTGCTTCAGGTCGGCCTCAGACGCACGGTAGAAGAACGCGCTCCAACGCGAGTTCGTGTACGTGAGCGGCACGATGTCGTAGTCGACGAGCGGGTCAGCGACACCCTGGCTGATGATGTCACGCTTGTCGCGGTCGAGCGCCAGCGGCGGCGCGTCGCCCGAGTCGATCCACGGGGTCGACGTAACGTCAACAATCTGTCCCATTGTGAATTTCCTCTTTCTTAGGGCTCTGGTTTACGCGCCGAGGCCGACGGGCTTCGGGAAGCGGTGACGGAGACCGAAGCGGTACGGCTTGGCCGCACCCGCCCACGTGGCGTCACGGGTGTAGGTCTCGGTCCAGAGGGTCTGGCCGGCCGGGATGATGAGGTCGAACGAGAAGGTCATGAGACCGATCATCTCGCCCACCGGCATCTCAGCGCCCAGGTTGTCGAACGGAGTCGCCTGCTGGAACCACTCGATGTTCTCCGGCGAAGCGGTGCGGATGCTCTCCGGCTTCACCTGGAAGCGGTGCGAACCCTCGGTCTCGGGACGGCCCATGGCGGTAGCCAGGCCCTTGTCCACGAGCGACGGGAGGTACACCAGCTGCCACTCGGACTTCGAGAGGTCCGGAGCGGTGACGACCTTCATGTTCATACGGCCGTACTCGGTGTTGCCGTAGAAAGCCGGCTTGGCCGAGAGCTCGGCGTCGTCGTACTTACCAATGGCCGAGTGCATGACGTAGCCGTTGCGGATCATGAGGAACGAGAAGTGGTTCCACTTCCAGTCCTTGCCGTCGTACACGCCATAACCGTCGTCAGGCGAGCCACCGTGCTCGAGCACGCGGATGAAGGCTTCCTTCTTCGGGAAACCAAGCACGCGGCCGGCGTCGATAGCGGCGTCCTGCGTCAGGTACATGTAGGGGTAGTAACCCGCGTAGTAGGTCTTACCATCGCCGGCCTTGTGGCTGACAGCCACGGTGAGGCCCCACTCGCCGTACGGGCCGAGCATGGTGTTGCGGTGGTCGACGTACCAGTGCTCGACGATGTCGTCCTCGATGTCCATGCAGTCAGGGACCACACGGCGAAGGCGCTTCTCGTCGCAGCGGTAGAAGAAAGCCGACCAACGAGAGTTCGTGTAGGTCAGCGGCAGCGTGTCGATGTCCCAGATCGGGTCAACGAGGCTGTAGATGAAAGCCGTCTTCTCGTCACGGTCGACGGGAGAGGGCGGAATCTCCCCGGTCTCAGCACCGGGGATGTAGGTCACAGCAAACTGGTCGGCCATTAGTGGCGTCCCCCCTTGAAGAGTCATAGGGTGTTGCATTTATTGGCCTGGGTTCGGGATCCGCATCCGTTTGCGGGGTGAGGACCTTTCCCCCAGGAGATGCACGAAGCATATGTCACGAGCGACGGGCCGGACAAGCCCAATTCGGGTGGTTTCCAGCGCACGTTAATCGGACGAAACCCTTGTTCCCATGGGGATTTTGGGCACCTGTACTCACTCGTAACAATGTTTACAAAGTGTGTGCGAAAGTGCCTACGGTGTAAGGCTACGGTGTAAGGGGAATGGCGGGTGAAATCGCCGGAATCTGCCCGGCGGGGGCAGGAGGGCGACCCCCGTTGGTCGAATCATTGCCGGATGCGCAGGCGCGCCTCGAGAACCCGTTCGTGACCCCTCCCGCGCAGTCGCGTGGCCCCGCGTCTGCGTCGCTGCTGGCGGTGCTGGCAATGGTGGGCTGGGGCATCACGTATGTGCCGTCGGCCTGGCTCGTGGAGTCGTGGCCGCCCCTGCTGGCCGCCGCCGCCCGCATCGGCGTGGGCGGCGTGATCCTGCTGGGCGCCCTGATTCTGCTGCGCCAGCCGGTGCTGCCCGGAGCCGAATGGCGCGTGGTGCTCGTGCTGGCCATCACCCAGTCGTTCATCTTCTATGGCGCCACATTCATCGGCATCGCCGAGGAGGGGGCGGGCGTCGCCGCCGTGCTCGCCAATACCGATCCACTGTTCGTGGCGGCCCTCGCAGCGGGATTCCTCGGGGAGCGCCTCAATGGGCGCCAGTGGAGCGGCCTTGTGGTGGGGCTCGTCGGTGCTGCCGCCGTGGTGTGGCAGGGGCCCTTGTGGCCCCCGAGCATCTCACTCATCTCGCTGCTGGTCGTGGTCGGCGCCCTTGGATGGGCGGTTGGCACGGTGGCGGTGACGGGGCGCATCCGCGCGGGCGCGCGTCCGGTGGCCATCGCCGGGTGGCAGATGGTGATCGGCGCGGCGATGCTGGCGGTGATCGGCCTGGTGTTCGAGGGCATTCCCTCCACCACGGGTGCCCGAGAGGTCGGCCTCATCCTGCTGGTGGCGGTGGTGGGCAACGCCGTGCCGTTCGCGCTCTTCTACGTGGCCCTCGGGCGCGGGGCGGCCGGGAAGGTGTCGGCCTGGTTCTTCCTCGTCCCGGTCATCGGCGTGCTCACGGCGTGGCCGCTGCTCGGCGAGGTGCCCGGGCCGCGCCTCTGGGCCGGTCTGGTGCTGGTGTGTGCAGGGCTTTGGATGGTGCTCGCACCCCCTCGTCGCTGATAGCCTCGCGCCGTGATCGTCGCGCTGGCCGGGGGCACCGGGGGATCGAAGATGGTGCAGGGGCTCGCGCTCGCTGCGGGCCAGCGTGACCTCGCGGCCATCGTGAACACCGGTGACGATGGCGAGTTCTTCGGGCTGCTCGTGTGCCCCGACCTCGATATCAACCTCTATTGCCTCGCGGGCGTGGTTGCCGACCGCGGATGGGGCTACGCCGACGACACCTTCCACTGCCTTGAGGGGCTCGCCACCTATGGGCGTGAGGCCTGGTTCGGCCTGGGCGACCGCGACCTGGCCACGCACGTCCACCGCACGCTCATGATGAGGGATGGCGCGACGGTGTCGCAGGTGGTGGACGACCTGCGCATGCGGCTGGGCGTGGAGGCGCGGGTGCTGCCCATGACCGACGACCCGGTGCGCACCATCATCACCACGCCGTCCGGCGAGCTGAGGTTCCAGGAGTACCTGGTGCGCGATGGCGCGCGCGAGGAGATCGATTCGATCCGCATCGAGGGGCTCGACGCGTGCACACCGGCGCCCGGCGTGATCGAGGCCATCAATGACGCCGATCTCATCGTGATCGCGCCATCCAGCCCCATCGTGTCGATCGGGACGATTCTGGGCGTTCCCGGGGTACGGGATGCCGTGGCGGCCCGGCGCGACCGGGTGATCGGCGTGAGCCCCATCGTGGGCGGGGCCCCCGTGGAGGGGCCGGCCCACCGGTTTCTGAGGGGCGCCGGCTACGGGGAGTGCTCCGCGCGCCAGATGGCCGAGATCTACAAGGACGTCTGTTCGACCTTCGTCATCCACGAATCGGATGCCGATGAGGCCGCCGACATCGAGGCGCTGGGCGTGCGGCCGGTGCTGGCCGACATCCTCATGCCTGACCGGGCGTCGCGTGAACGGCTGGCCCGCACGGTCATCGAGGCGGCCGGCTGATGGCGGCGCACGACGTGGGCGCGGTGGTGCCGGTGAAGCGCCTCGGATACGCGCTGGCCAGGCTCGCCGTGGTGCTCGATCGCTCCGAGCGCCGTGTGCTGCAGTCGGCCATGCTCGGCGACGTGCTGGCGGCGCTGGCCGGCAGCGGACGCCTGGGCGAGATCGTGGTGGTCACGTCAGACGAAAGGGCACGCGCCGTTGCCGAGAGCATCGGGGCACGCACGGTCGACGACCATGACCCGCCACAGGGCATCAATGCGGCGGTGGAGATCGGCCTCGACGCGCTCGATTCCCACAGCGCCCTGGTGGTGGTGAGCGACCTGCCGCTCATCACCGCTGCCGACATCGACCACCTGCTCGGCGCTGCGCCCGAGGGCGACGCCGTGGTGCTGGCACGATCGGAGGACGGCACCGGCACCAACGCGATGCTGCTCACCCCCCTCGATGCGCTTCGTCCCGAACTCGGCCCGGGCTCCCTCGC
>JBIIJJ010000143.1:0-4628 GCA_044233875.1 Miltoncostaeaceae bacterium
TGGCCGACGAGGCCCGCGAGGGCATCCTCACGCTGGGCATCACCGGCGGCAGGCCCGAGAAGGTGGAGGGCCGCGATTACCGCGTGGCGCGCGTCAACGGCGGTGCGCCCGTCACGGTGACCGGCCGCCTGCTCAACCGCGCGGGCCAGGCGCTCGCCGGGTTCGTGATGGTGGCCCGCCAGGGCGGCCGCGACATCGGCGCCGGGGTCACCGGCCCCGACGGCTCGTTCTCCATGCAGGTGATCCCCGTGCGCACGGGGCCCATCGACGTCGGCGTGCCCGACGGCTCCAAGGTGGTGCCGGTGCCCACCGGCCCGGGGGTGGCCGTGCGGCTCAAGGCCACCGTCACCCTCATGGCGTCGAGCACCCAGGCAGCCGCCAAGGGAGCGCCGGTGGTGTTCAGGGGGAAGATGAGCCCGGCCCCCGGAGCCGAGGGGGGCAAGAAGGCCATCGTGCTCGAGTGGCTCGACCCCTTCCGCAAGACGTGGCGCCCGGTGGTGAACGCGCGCGCAAACGCCGACGGCTCGTTCTCGATCGCGTGGCGGTTCCAGGCGAGCGGGCTCACCGTGCCCTTCCGCATCCGCGTTCCGCAGGAGCGCGGGTGGATGATCGAGCCCGGGGTGTCGAAGGTGATCAGGGTGAGGGTGCGGTAAACTGATGACCACTTCCAATGGTCATCTGATGGAGGGCCACATGGCCACCCGCACCGTCACCATCACCGAAGCGAAGGCCAACCTGCTCAGGCTCGTCACCGAGATCGGGGACACCGGCGACGAGATCATCATCACCCGGCGTGGGCGCGAAGTGGCACGGCTGACGCCCGCCGGCCCCTTCGCCGAACTCCGCGGGGCGCTGATCCTCCCCGACGACATCTCCGAGCTCTACAGCTGCGGTGACGAGCTGTATGACCCCGACGAGAAACTCGACCGCATCGCGAATTCCCTGAGGGAGAGCCACGCGGCGACGCGAGCCGGGCGAGGCGCAACAGGGTGAGAGACGCCTGCGTGCTCGACACGCACGCATGGATCGCCCTCATGCAGGACCGAGAGAGCCTTCCCAGGCGGGCGCGCAGGTTCATCCAGCGGGGCGCGACCCTGCACGTGCCCGATACCTGCCTGCGCGAGGTCGCCCTGCTGTGGGGATCAGGCCGCATCGGCGCATTCGCCGCCGACATGTCGCCGGAACGCTGGATGCGGGCCGCCCTTGCCAGCCCATGCGCGCTCGCACCGATCTCACCGGACATCGCGGTGTGCTCCGTGGAGCTTGGGGTGGAGGGCTTTCACCGCGATCCGTCGGACCGCATCATCTACGCAACCGCCCGCGTGATGGGCCTGCCGCTGATCACGCGTGACGAGAAGATCCACCAGTTCGAGAAGGGCCTTCCCCGCAAGGCAAAGCGCCTCGCCGTTTGGGCCTGACCGGCCCGCCCGGCGGCACTACCCTGCCCGCATGACCCACGCGAGCTTCCGAGGCACATCCGAGTACATCGCCTCCCCCGACCTTCAGGCCGCCGTGAACGTGGCGGTGTCACTCGAGCGTCCGCTGCTGGTGCGCGGCGAGCCCGGCACCGGCAAGACCCTGCTGGCAGAGGCCGTGGCCGAGGCACTCGGCATGCGGCTCATCACCTGGCCGGTGAAGAGCACCACCCGCGCGCAGGATGGCCTGTACGTGTACGACACCGTGCAGCGCCTGTACGACAGCCAGTTCGGCGAGGGCGACCCGGCCGACGTGGCCAAGTACATCCGCCTGGGCCAGCTGGGCGAGGCCTTCGCGTCGCCCGAGCGCGTGGTGCTCGTGATCGACGAGGTCGACAAGGCCGATCTGGAGTTCCCCAACGACCTCCTGTGGGAGCTCGACCGCATGAGCTTCCACATCCCCGAGACCGGCGAGACCGTGGCGGCCATCCACCGCCCGGTGGTCATCATCACCTCGAACGCCGAGAAGGAACTGCCCGACGCCTTCCTGCGCCGCTGCGTGTTCCACTACATCGCGTTCCCCGACCCCGCGCAGATGGAGCAGATCGTGCGGGTGCACCACCCGGCGGTCGAGGACAACCTGCTGCGCCAGTCGATGGAGGCCTTCTACCTGCTGCGCGAGCTCGACGGGCTGCAGAAGCGCCCGAGCACCTCCGAGCTGGTCGACTGGGTGCAGGCGCTGGCCGTGGGCGGCATCGACCCGGGCACCATCGTGGACGAGCTGCCCTTCATGGGCGTGGTGCTCAAGAAGCAGGCCGACCTCGACATCGCCCGCCGGCACATGGCCATCCGCGCCCGCCGCGCCGCCATGCAGCAGGAGCGCGGCTAGGCCACATGTTCGAGGGCCTCTTCACCGCGCTGCGCGACGAGGGGGTGCCCGTGGCGCTCGACGAGTGGCTCATGCTGCATGAGGCCCTCGAGCGCGATCTGCACCAGAGCACGCTGTCGGGCTTCTACCTCATGTCGCGCGCGGTGCTGGTGAAGGATGAAGCCCACTACGACGGCTTCGACATCGCCTTCGCGCGGTACTTCTCGGGGCTCGAGCCGGCCGACGACGCCGTGGACGACACCGTGTGGAAGTGGCTTCACGAGAACCCCCGCTTCCTGCACATCTCGGAAGACCAGCGCCAGCGGCTGGATGAGATGCGCGACCAGCTCGAGCTCGATGAGCTGCTCGAGAAGCTGAAGGAGAAGCTCGAAAGCCAGGAGGAGGAGCACCACGGGGGCTCCGAGCACATCGGCACCGGCGGCACATCGCCATTCGGGCACTCGGGCTACCACCCGGGCGGAATCCGCATCGGCGGCGAGGGGCGCTGGAAGAGCGCCATCCAGACCGCCGGCGACCGCCGCTGGCGCGAGCTGCGCACCGACCACGAGATCGGCACCCGCGACTTCGGCGTGGCGCTTCGCCGCCTTCGCCAGCTCTCCACCCGCCTGGGCGGGCCGGCCACCGAGCTCGATGTTGACGACACCATCCGCCAGACCGCCGACCACGCCGGGCAGCTCCGCCTCTCGTTCCGCCGCCCCAGGCGCAACAGCGTGCGCGTGCTGCTCATGCTCGACATCGGCGGCTCGATGGACGAGCACATCCTCTTGCTCGACCGCCTGTTTTCCGCCATGCACCAGGCCAGCCACTTCCGCGACCTTCAGGTGCGCTTCTTCCACAACTGCGTATACGACCGCGTGTACACCGAGCCCAGCCTGCACCCCAAACGCTCGGAGAGCACGCTGCACCTGCTTGCCCAGCTCGACCCCGACTACAAGCTGGTGATGGTGGGCGACGCCTGCATGGCCCCCACCGAGCTGCTCGTGCCCGGCGGAGCCATCGACTACCAGCACATGAACGAGGAGCCGGGGGCGCAGTGGCTGGAGCGCCTCGAGGAGCACTTTTCCCACGCCGCGTGGCTCAACCCGCACCCCAAGCGCTGGTGGGAAACCATCCACGGCGCCTACACGCTGAACATCGTGCGCAAGATCTTCCCGATGTTCGAGCTGTCGGTGGATGGGCTGGACCAGGCCGTGCGCCACCTCATGGTGAAGCGCGCCGCCTAGTGTGCGGGGCGTGCGTGCGCGCCTCACAGCCCTCCTTGCCGTGCCGGTGCTGGCCCTCGCGGTCGGGGGCGGGGGCTCCGTGGCCAGCGCCGCGCCCAACGACGTCATCGCCGACTACTTCGTGGACGGCCAGCTGAACGGCACCTACACGGTCGACGACCTCCGCGGCGCCCTGGCCTTCGCCCAGGAGCGCGTGGGCACCGGCGCGCAGTACTCGGCCTTCGCCGACATCGTGAGCGAGGCCATCACGCGCGATCTCGCGGGCACCAGTGGCGGCGCCGGCGAGGCCGCGGAGGAGCAACTGAAGGGCCAGACGCCAGGCACGCGCACCCAGGTGGCGCCACCGCCCGACCCGGCCGCCCCGCCCACCGCCACCGTTGCGGACGAGGGCCTGCCCACGCCGCCTCCCACCGACCCCGCCGACACCCTGCCGATGGTCGTTCCCATCATGGGCTTCGTGGCACTCGGGCTGGTGGCCATCGGGTCGTTCTCGGCCTTCTGGAGGCGCCGCCGCAGGAGGTAGCGCGCTGCCGGTACGCTGGTGCGAGTTAGCCCAGCACAAGGAGCCGCATGACACCGCCCGCACCGCCGTCCATCGACATCCTCGCCCTCGGCAACGCCATCGTCGATGTGCTGAGCCACGTGGACGACTCCGTGGTGGACGCCCTGCCGGTGAACAAGGGCGGCATGACGCTCATCGGCGCAGTCGAGGCCAGGGAGCTCTACGGAGTGCTCGGCCCGGGCATCGAGTGCTCTGGCGGATCGGCCGCCAACACCGTGGTGGGCGCCGCCATGCTGGGCGCGCGCACGGCCTTCGTGGGCCGGGTGAAAGACGACCAGCTGGGCACGGTGTTCACGCACGACATCCGCGCAGCCGGCGTGCGGTTCGACACCCCACCGGCAACGGACGGCCCCGAGACCGCCGCCTGCCTGGTGATGGTCACGCCGGATGCCCACCGCACCATGTGCACGCACCTCGGCGCATCGATCGAGCTCGGCCCCGACGACGTCGACGAGGGCCTGGTGCGCGACAGCGCCGTGCTCTACCTCGAGGGCTACCTGTGGGATCCCCCGGGCGCGCGCGAGGCCATGCGCAAGGCA
>JBIIJJ010000144.1:0-4619 GCA_044233875.1 Miltoncostaeaceae bacterium
CACATGCACGAAGATCACCTCCATGCCGGGGGCGAAGGCGACGGCCGTGGAGATCTACGGCGAGACCGTCTTCGCCGGCTTCGCGCTGGACGAGCCGGATTCCGGCGGACTCTCGGGCGCCGTCATGCAGTGCGACGCGGGCTCGGCCTGCGCGCCGGTCGCGCTGCCCGCGCCCGTGGCCGACCCACAGGCAGGCGACCCGTCGGCCGCACCCGTCACGGCGCTCGTGGCCGCGTCGGACGACACCCTCTGGGTGGGGCAGGGCACCATCGAGAGCACGCGGGGCCAGGGCGCCATCTCGAAGTGCCCCATGGACGGCACCTGCGCCACCGCCTGGTCCGATCCCACCGCCGGCATCACCGCCATGGTTGAGGTGCCCTCGCAGTAGGTATCCTGCGCGCCCTATGGGACGCCCTATCCGAGTAGTCATTGCCAAGCCCGGCCTCGACGGCCACGACCGCGGGGCCAAGATCGTGGCCCGTTCGCTGCGTGACGCCGGCATGGAGGTCATCTACACGGGCCTGCACCAGACGCCCGATCAGATCGTGGCCACGGTGGTGCAGGAGGACGCCGACGCCGTGGGGTTGTCGATCCTCAGCGGCGCCCACATGACGCTGGTGCCCCGCATCATGGAGCTGCTCGCCGCCGAGGGGGCGGACGACGTGCTGGTGATCGTGGGAGGCACGATCCCCGCCGACGACGCCGACGAGCTCCGCGCCATGGGCGTGGCCGCGGTGTACACGCCCGGTGCCCCCGTGGACGAGATGGTGTCGTTCCTCGAGGCCGCGGTCGCCGCCTAGATGCCCGTCGTCCCCGAGCGCCGCGGTGCGGTGCAGGTGCTCACGCTCGACCGCCAGGAGGCACTCAACGCCTTCTCGCCCGAGCAGATCGCCGATCTCCGTGCTGCCCTGGCCGACGCCGGCGCCGACCCGTCGGTGAGGGCCGTGGTGCTCACCGGTGCCGGTCGCGCCTTCTGCGCGGGCGCCGACATCAGCCGCATGGCCGGGATGGGCGTGGATGATGCGCGGGAGTTCGCCGCGCAGGGGCACGGCATGTGCAACGACATCGAGGCCCTGCCGGTGCCCGTGATCGCCGCCGTCAACGGCTTCGCCCTGGGCGGCGGTTGCGAGGTGGCGCTGGCCTGCGATATCCGCCTGGCCTCCGACGCCGCGAAGATGTCCCAGCCGGAGGTGGCGCTGGGCATTCCGCCCGGGTGGGGCGGCACGCAGCGCCTTCCGCGCATCTGCGGCGAGGGCTTCGCCAAGCGCATGATCCTGACCGGGGCGATGATCGGTGCCGATGAGGCGCTTGCCGCGGGCCTGGTGTCGGCCGTGCACCCCGCCGATGCCCTGCTGGAGGCCGCGGTTGCGATGGGTGAGGAGATCGCGCAGAAGTCGCCGTCGGCCGTGGCGCTGTCGAAGCAGCTCATCCACCGGGCGCTCGGAGAGCGCGCGGATCTGCTCGAGGCAGAGGCCGAGGCCTTCGCGCAGCAGTTCGCCAACCCCGAGCGCCTCGAGGGGATGACCGCATTCCTCGAGAAGCGGGCGCCGGGATGGGTGTCCCCTTAGCAGCGGAAGTCGGTCCTCCCGCCGCCTAGCCGCTGGTATGCTCGCCGCCGCTCGCGGGGCGTAGTGAATCCCCCCTGCACAAGGCACGAGTCAACTTCCAGGAGCCCGTCTTCGTGAAGATCGCCGTCTGCGTCAAAGAGGTGCCGGACACCACCGCTGAGAAGCGGATCGACCCGAGCACCTTCCGCCTCGTCCGCGACGAGGGCGACCGCATGCTCAACGAGTTCGACAAGTACGCGGTGGAGGAGGCGGTTCGCCTCAAGGAGGCCGGCGCCGCCGATGAGGTCATCCTCATCTCGCTCGGCCCGGAGAAGGCCGTTGAGTCGCTGCGCCAGGGACTGGCCATGGGCGCAGACCGCCTGGTGCTGGTGAGCGACCCCGCCGCCGCCGGCTCCGACTACCTGGGCACGGCCACCGCGCTTGCCAAGGTGCTCGACGAGACCGGCGCCGACCTGGTGCTGCTCGGCAGCGAGGCCACCGACGCCCGCTCCGGCGTGATGGCCGCCGCACTCGGCGAGGTCTCGGGCCGCGCCTGGGTCACCTCGGCCAACTCGCTGGCCGTCAACGGGTCCACCATCACCGTGGAGCGTCAGAGCGACGACGGCCTCGACACCGTCGAGGCCCCGCTGCCGGCCGTGGTCTCGGTGACCAAGGCCATCAACGAGCCGCGCTACCCGTCGCTCAAGGGCATCATGGGCGCCAAGAAGAAGCCGCAGGACGTCAAGTCGCTGGCAGACGCCGGCATCGACCCCTCGGCCGTCGGCGAGGCCGGCGCGAAGACCAAGGTGCTGGGCGTCGAGACGCCGCCCGCGCGCACCGCGGGTCAGGTGGTCAAGGATGAGGGCAACGGCGCCCAGCAGATCCTCGACTTCCTGATCGAGAAGAAGATCGTCTGAACCCGGACTCGGAACCGAAAGGACCTAACGACATGGCAGGTATCCTCGTCGTCGCCGAGCCCCAGGGCACCGGCTTCCGTCGCGTTGGACTCGAGATCCTCTCGAAGGCCCGCGACCTCACGGGCTCCGTTGGTGGGCCCCTCATGGCGTACGTCGGCGGCTCGGGTGTGGCCGATTCGGCCGCGCAGCTCGGCGCATACGGCGCCGAGAAGGTGTTCGTTGCCGACCACGAGGCGCTGGGCTCCGGCCTGGCCGCCCCGCACGTGGACGTCATCGCCAAGCTGCACCAGGAGAACGACTTCGCCGCCATCCTCTTCGGCGGCACCTCGCTGGGTCGCGACACCGCGGCCGCACTGGCCGCCCGCCTCGGCGCCGGCCTGAACAGCGACTCCACCGACCTCGCGGCCGGTGGCAGCGGCCTGCAGACCACCCGCCCGGCCTTCGGTGGCCAGAACCTCGTGCAGAGCACGTGGACCGGTGGCCCGCAGGTTGCCCTGGTGCGTCCCAACTCGTTCCAGGCCTCCGAGAGCGGTGGGTCGGCCGAGGTGGTCGCCGTGACGCCGGAGATCTCCGACGCCGCGCAGCGCGCCAAGGTGACGGCCCGCAAGCCGGCCGAGGAGGGCAAGGTCAGCCTCGAGGAGGCCAGCATCATCGTCTCCGGTGGACGCGGCCTCGGTGCCCCCGAGAACTTCGCCGTGGTCGAGGCGCTCGCCGCATCGCTGGGTGCCGCCGTCGGTGCCTCGCGCGCCGCGGTGGACGCCGGCTGGTACCCCCACCCCAACCAGGTGGGCCAGACCGGCAAGACCGTGTCGCCCAACCTGTACATCGCCTGCGGTATCTCGGGCGCCGTCCAGCACAAGGTGGGCATGCAGACGTCCGACGTCATCGTGGCGATCAACAAGGACGAAGAGGCCCCGATCTTCCAGTTCGCCGACTTCGGCGTGGTGGGGGACCTCTTCGAGATCGTCCCCAAGCTCACCGAGCTCATCAACCAGCGCAAGGGCTAGACGCCCGAGCGGGCATGCATCACCGCGCGGCCGGGGCCTGGCCCCGGCCGCGCTATCATGCCGCCTCCGTGGCACCGACCGGGCCACGCACACAAGGGAATCGAGAGGGAACGTGAAGGCCGAGATCCACCCCGAGTACGTCGTCTCGCAGGTCACCTGCACCTGTGGCAACGAGTTCACGACCCGCTCCACGAACCCCGAGATCCGCGTCGAGATCTGCGCCGAGTGCCACCCCTTCTACACCGGCAAGCAGAAGATCGTCGACACGGGTGGCCGCATCGAGCGCTTCAACAAGAAGCGCCAGCAGGCCAAATAGGCTCGGGCGCCACGGGCGCCCCATGACCAATGGGTAACGACGTCTCCCGCCTGGTCGAGCAGGTCGAACGCACGAGGGCAGAGCTCTCCGACGCCCTGTCCGACCCCGACGCGGCGTCCGATCGCAAGCGCTACGCCGACCTGACGCGCCGCTACGCCGGCCTCGAGCAGGCCGCGGTGCTGGCGGCGAGCTGGCGCGACGCCGAACAGCAGGCCACCGAGGCCCGCGAGATGCTGGCCGAGGGCGAGGATGACGACATCCGCGCCCTGCTCAAGGAGGCCGAGGCCGAGGTGGCCGAGCTCGAGCCCCTCATCCGCGAGGCCATGGTGGAGCCGGACCCCAACGACTCGCGCGACGTCATCGTGGAGCTGCGCGCAGGTGCCGGTGGGGAGGAGGCCGCGCTCTTCGCCCGCGACCTGCTCGACATCTACACCCGGTACGCCGCCGCTCGCGGCTACCAGGTGGAGCTGCTCGACGTGAGCGACGCCGACGCCGGGGGCCTGAAGGAAGCCACCTTCGCCGTGAAGGGCGCGGGTGCGTTCAGCGTGTTCAAGCACGAGGGCGGCGTGCACCGCGTGCAGCGCGTGCCGGCCACCGAGAGCCAGGGGCGCATCCACACCTCCACCGCCACGGTTGCCGTGATGCCCGAGGCCGAGGAGGTCGACGTGCAGATCGACCAGAACGACCTCAAGATCGACGTCTACCGGTCAAGCGGGCCGGGCGGCCAGAGCGTGAACACCACCGACTCCGCCGTGCGCATCACCCACATCCCCACCGGGGTGGTGGTGTCGATGCAGGACGAGAAGAGCCAGCTCCAGAACAAGGAGCGCGC
>JBIIJJ010000145.1:0-4615 GCA_044233875.1 Miltoncostaeaceae bacterium
AGCCGCGACGCTCCATCGTGAAGTTGAAGTAGTCGTTGCCGAACCCACCGTAGCCGTCGTCCTCCTTGCCACCGTGCTCCTGGGTGACGATGTAGGCGATCTTCTTCGGGAAACCGAAGGGCTCACGCCCGGCGAACACAGCGGCGTCCTGGGTGAGGTACATGTACGGGTAGTACCCGCCGTAGTACGTCTTGCCGTCGCCGGCCTTGTGGGAGACGGCCATGGTGAGGCCGAACTCGCCGTACGGGCCGAGGCCCGTGTGAAGGTGGTCGACGTACCAGAACTCCACGACGTCGTCCTCGACGTCGAGGCACTTCGGAAGGACGTGCTTCAGGTCCTTCTCGTCCGCGCGGTAGAAGAACGCCGACCAGCGGCTGTTCGTGTACGTGAGCGGAACGATGTCGTAGTCGACGAGCGGGTCAGCGACACCCTGGCTGATGATGTCACGCTTGTCGCGGTCGAGCGCCAGCGGCGGCGCGTCGCCCGAGTCGACCCACGGGGTCGAGGTGATGTCAACGATCTGTCCCATTTGGGAAGTCCTCTCTTGTTCCGGGTGACTAGGCGCCGAGGCCGACGGGCTTCGGGAAGCGGTTGCGCAGACCGAAGCGGTACGGCTTGGCGGCGCCGGCCCACGTGGCGTCGCGGTGGTACGTCTCGCTCCAGATGGTCTGGCCAGCCGGGATGATGAGGTCGAACGAGAAGGTCATGAGACCGATCATCTCGCCCACCGGCATCTCGGCACCGACGTTGTCGAACGGAGTCGCCTGCTGGAACCACTCGATCTGGTCCGGCGAAGCGGTGCGGATCGACTCGGGCTTCACCTGGAAGCGGTGCGAACCCTCGGTCTCGGGACGGCCCATGGCGGTGGCCAGGCCCTTGTCCACGAGCGACGGCAGGTACACGAGCTGCCACTCCGACTGAGCCAGGTCCGGCGAGGTGACGACCTTCATGTTGAGGCGGCCGTACTCGGTGTTGCCGTAGAAAGCCGGCTTGGCCGAGAGCTCGGCGTCGTCGTACTTACCAATGGCCGAGTGGATCACGTAGCCGTTGCGGATCATCAGGAACGAGAAGTGGTTCCACTTCCAGTCCTTGCCGTCGTACACGCCGTAACCGTCGTCGACCGAGCCACCGTGCTCGAGCACGCGGATGAATGCCTGCTTCTTGGGGAAGCCCAGCACGCGACCGGCGTCCACTGCGGCGTCCTGCGTGAGGTACATGTAGGGGTAGTACCCGCCGTAGTAGGTCTTGCCGTCGCCGGCCTTGTGGGAGCAGGCCACGGTGAGGCCCCACTCGCCGTACGGACCGAGCATGGTGTTGCGGTGATCCACGTACCAGTGCTCGACGATGTCGTCCTCGATCTCCATGCAGTCGGGGATCACGCGACGGAGGCGCTTCTCGTCGACGCGGTAGAAGAACGCGCTCCAACGAGAGTTGGTGTAGGTGAGCGGCAGCGTGTCGATGTCCCAGATGGGGTCGACGAGGCTGTAGATCATGGCCGTCTTCTCGTCACGATCGACGGGCGACGGCGGGATCTCCCCGGTCTCCATGCCGGGGACGTACGAAACGGCGAACTGGTTGTCAGCCACTTTCGTTCCTTTCAGTGTCATAGGAAGAGGTGACCGAACATCCGGCCACCTGATGCGATCAACCTACGACGCCGGGAAGCTGGACAGAACCTGAACGGTCGGGTGGGGGGCTATGTAGTGATCGTTACGAACCGTGCATGCGCAAGCATGGATCACGATAGAAAGCCCTGCCGGCGGGCCAGCACGGCTGCCTCCGTGCGATTGGCGGCACCCAGCTTGCGGTAGGCGTTCTGCAGGTGGAACTTGACCGTGCGCTCGGTGATGAACAGGTGCTTGCCGATCGCCACGTTGTCGAGCCCCTCGGCCGCGAGGCCCAGCACCTCGATCTCGCGCGTCGTGAGTCTGGCGCCCCCGGTGGCCGACGTGCCGCGTGGTCGCGTCTCCATGCCCGCCATGGCCGACTGCACGATCGCCGGCAGCGACTCCATGGGCGTCGACTTGGGCACGTAGGCCCGGGCGCCCAGGTCCATCAGCTGGTTCACGCGGTTCTCATCCCACACGCGCGAGAACACCACCACGGTCACCCCGGGCCGTGACGACAGCACCTCGGCGAGGGCGTCAAGGCCGTCGTCACTGCGAAGCCAGGGCTCGGCCACCACCACATCGCATGGGCGCGTGAGCAGATGCTCACGCAACTCGCGGCCGGTGCTGGCGCGCACCACCACCGAGAACCCCGGCACCGCCTCCAGGCCTTCGGCCAGTCCGTCAACCAGCACCGGGTACTCGTCCATCACCGCGATGCGGACCACCCCTGTCGGGCCGGGGGCACCATGGTCTTCGGGAATCGGTGGCATGCCTTCACGCACGAACGGACAGTCCTAACGTGGATACGCGTGTGGGGTTTTCCGTAAGTCATGATGACACGCCCAGGCGCTTACCCCAGAATGCCCGCCTGCGCCGCCCTGTGGCTGGCCTCGGTGCGGTTGTGCGCACCGAGCTTGCGGTACGTGTTGGACAGGTGGAACTTCACCGTCTGCTCGGTGACGAACAGCTCGCGTGCGATCTCCGCGTTCGACATTCCCTTGGAGGCCAGGCGCAGCACCTCGCGCTCGCGCGTGGTGAGAGGCGACCTCAGCGCCGCACCCGCCACCGCCGGCGGGTGGAGCTCGATGCCTGCCAGCACCTGCCGCACGAGGGCGGGAAGGTCGTTGAGGTCGGTCGTCTTGGGCAGGTGGGCCACGGCACCGGCGGCGCGGCTCTCGGCCACGTGCTGCTCGTCCCACAGCCGCGAGAGCGCGATCACGGGTATCTCGGGGTGCTCCATGCTGATGCGCGAGATGAAGGCGATGCCATCGCCGCTTCGCATCCAGGGCTCCACCAGCACCACGTCGGGATGGGCCTGCTCGAGCTGCTCGGTGGCCTCATCGCCCGAACTCGCCATGAGAACCGTCTTCATCGACGATGACTGATCGATGGCGTGGGCCACGCCGTCCACCTGCGATGGGTACTCGTCTATCACCGCGACCCGGATCTGCCGGGCACCCCGGCGATCATCAGTCATTCGTGTGTCGTGCGTCATGCTGGCCATGCGGTATCCGATCCACGGCTGAATTGATTGGGCACGTCCCATGCCACTCTCATTTCAGGGGATGCCCTACGGCACACGGGGCAGTCCGTACCTGTCCACGCGTGCAGGATGAGATTCGCGCGAAGCCGTACACGTAACCTGCAGGCGTGGACCCCTCCACCCTCACCGACGGTCAGATCGTGCTCGGCATGAGCCTCATCGTGGCGGTGGCGGCGGCATGCCAGGTGGTGGCGCCGCGCCTGCGCCTGCCGGCGCTGGTGCTGCTGCTGCCCGCGGGCTTCGTGCTGGGCATCCTCGTGCCCGGGGCGAATGCCCAGGAATTCCTGGGCCCGGCGTTCGGCGTGGTGGTGGACCTCACGGTGGCGCTCGTGCTGTTCCAGGGCGCACTCGACCTCGGCCGGCGGCACATCGACCGGCGCGACGGGCGCACGGTGCTTCGTCTGGTGGTGATCGGCGGCCCCATCACGTGGGGCGTCGGGACATTCCTGGGGGCCGTGCTCATCGGGTTCCCCACGCAGCTCGCGGTGCTGTTCGGCGCCATCATCGTGGTATCGGGACCCACCGTGGTCGGCCCCATCCTCGAGTCCGTGCGCCCGGAAGCGCGCATCCGCAATGTGCTCACGTGGGAGAGCGTGCTGCTCGATCCCCTGGGCGCCCTTCTGGCGGTCATCGTGTTCCAGGCGATCAAAGCCGGCCAGGCATCCAGCGTCGCGGACGCCGTGCTCGAGTTCCTCGGCGGTTTCGCCGTTGCCATCATCGCCGCTCTGATCGGTGCCCTCATCGTGCGCCTGGGAATGCGGTTCGTACCCGGCGGCAACCTGCCGGGCACGCAGCTGCTGCTCGGTACCGTCATCCTCGTGGCGGGCGTGGCGGACTCGGTCACCGAGAACTCCGGCCTGCTCGCCGCCCTGCTGATGGGCGGGTTCGTGGTGGGGCTTGCGCGCCTGTACGGCCGCGAGCAGCGGCTCAGCGAGATCGCCCCGTTCTTCGACACCGTCGCCACCATTGCCGTGGGCGTGCTGTTCGTGGGGCTCTCCGCCCTGGTCACGCCCGCGTCGCTCATGCCCCTGCTGGTGCCCACCCTCATCACGGCGGCCGTGCTCATCCTGGTGGTGCGCCCGGCAATGGCGTTCCTGGTCACCATGGGTGGTGGCTTCACAGCGCGCGAGCGGTTCCTCATCGGCTGGTGCGACCCTCGCGGCATCGTGGCCGCCGCCACCGCGGCCAGCCTCTCGGCCACGCTGCTGGCGCTCGAGGTCCCAGGGGCAAAGGACCTCCTGCCCGTCGTCTTCACCGTCATCACCGTGACGGTGTTCGTCTACGGGCTCACCCTGGGCCCGGTATCGAAGGCCCTCGGGCTGTCCGAGCCCGCCGCCGACGCCAAGGCGCCGCCTCCGCCGGGCTAGCCGGCCCTTCGCAGGGTGGCCTCCAGCACCAGCGGGTCGTCCGAGGCGATGCCCAGGGTCAGCTCCACCGGGAACACCGAGCCATCGGCATGCAG
>JBIIJJ010000147.1:0-4606 GCA_044233875.1 Miltoncostaeaceae bacterium
GCCGGGCTAGCCGGCCCTTCGCAGGGTGGCCTCGATCACCAGCGGGTCGTCCGAGGCGATGCCCAGGGTCAGCTCCACCGGGAACACCGAGCCATCGGCATGCAGGGCCGTTATCTCGATGGTGCGCCCGATCAGGAAGGGCTCGCGGGTGCGAAGGAACCTCGCCATGCCGTCGTGGTGCGCCTGGCGCAGCGGCTCGGGGATGATGACCTCGTCCATCGGCCGGCCAATCACCCGGCCGGCAGGGTGCCCGAACAGCGCCTCGGCGCCATCGTCGAACGTCGTCACAAGTCCAGCGGAATCTATGGCCACGGTGGCCACGGCATGCTGATCACCCATTGCCGTAACCCTATCCCGCAGTTCATCCCGTCAGGGGCGAACGGCTCCCCCGGGCTCACGTGACTCGTCGCCGCGGATGGGCCAGCACGCGAGGGCAACGAGCACGGAGATCAGCACGAAGGCCGTGGCGGCCATGGTGGGGATGGTGATGAAGCCCAGTTCGTTGATCCACTTCATCGAGCAGGGCACGCCCTGCGTGCACACGGCCACCCCCGGGTTGGCCTCGAGGTACAGGTGCCAGGCGGTCACGCCGATGCCGGCCACCAGGAACGGCGCGGCGGTCACCCATGCCCAGCGGTCGCGTCGCACGGCGGCCACGATGAGGATGACCACCAGCGGGTACATCGCGATGCGCTCGTACCAGCAGAGCTCGCAGGGGATGAACCCGCGCCCGAGCGAGAAGAACAGGCTGCCGATGGTGGCGACCGACGCCACGATCGCCGCCATCACCAGCGCCGGGCGCCCGTGCACCACCACGCGGAACCGGTTCCAGAAGCGGCGCCCCGGCGGGGTGATGGCGGCCAGGCCCGCGAGCGCCACCAGCGCAATGGCCACCATGGCGACCAGCGTGAAGGCGACCAGCAGGTTCGTGCCGAGGGTCTCCATGGTGATCCCTACCGGCCGTCGTGCTCGGAGGCCAGGCTCGCGAACTTGGCGTAGGTGCCCATGAACGCCAGCTTCACGCGGTCGGTGGGGCCATTACGGTGCTTGGCCACGTTCACCTCGGCGATGCCCTTGCTCTCGCTGTCGGGCTCGTAGTAGTCGTCGCGGTAGATGAGCAGCACCATGTCGGCGTCCTGCTCGATGGCTCCCGACTCGCGCAGGTCGGACAGCATGGGGCGCTTGTCGTTTCGCGCATCGGGCGAGCGGTTGAGCTGCGACACCACGATGATCGGCACCTCGAGGTCGCGGGCCATCATCTTGAGGCCACGCGAGATGGCGGAGAGCTCCTGCACGCGGTTCTCGTCGCGGCGGCGCAGGTTGGGCGCGCCCTCCATCAGCTGGATGTAGTCCACCACGATGAGCCCGAGGCCATGGCGGGCCTTGAGGCGACGCGCCTTGGTGCGCATCTCCGTGACGGTCATGCCCTCGGAGTCGTCGATGAAGATCGGCGCCTTCGACAGCCGGTCGGCGGCCTGGCTCACGCGCGGCCAGTCGTCGGCGGAGAGGCGGCCGCTTCGCATGCGCGAGGCGTCCACCATGGCCACCGAGCAGAGCATGCGCTGGGTGAGTTCCTCGCCGCTCATCTCGAGGCTGAAGATAGCCACGGCCTTCTCCTCGGCAAGCGCAACATGTTCCGCCATGCACAGGGCGAGCGCGGTCTTGCCCATGGAGGGGCGTGCCGCCACCACGATGAGGTTGGCGGCACGGAAGCCGCCCGTGAGGCGGTCGAGGTCCTCGAAGCCGGTGGGCAGGCCGGTTACCTCCGAGCCGTGCTCGCTGGCCGCGACCAGTCGTTCCATGCTGGTCATCACCAGCGTGTCGGTGCCCACGAAGTCACCCCGGGTGCGCTGCTGCGTGAGCCGGTAGATGAGGTCCTCGGCGCGCTGCACCATGTCGGTGGTCTCGCCCTCGCGCTCGGCCACCAGGGTCTCGATCTCCTGGCCCACCTGCAGCAGGCGCCGCTGGGTGGCGGTGTCGCGCACGATCTCCGCATACGAGCGATACGACGCCGCGATGTACGGCGTGGTCATGAGGTCGAGCACGGCGTCGCGCCCGCCCGCCATGTCGAGGTCGCCGGTCTTGGTGAGCTGCTCGATGACCGTGATGGGCTCGATGGGCTCGCCCACCGCGAACAGCTCGGTGATGGCGTTGAAGATGCGCCGGTGGCCCTCGCGGTAGAAGTCGTCGAGCCCCACGAACGCCATCGCCTCGGCGATGTTGTTCTGGGGCCCGTCGATCAGCGAGGCGAGCAGGAGCTGCTCAGCCTCCTGGTTCTGGGGCGGGGGAATGTGCCCGCCGCCGACCGGTGCGGGAGACGCCGCCTCCCGGCGGGCAACCGCTCCGGCCTCGGAACTCACTCGTCGATGAGCGGGGAGACGATCGTCTTGACCTCGGCGATGCCTGCCTCGCCCAGGTCGACCGGCACCACGTACGTGCCCGTGGAGCGGATGGGCGGGTCCACGCTGATGTGGCGCTTGTCCACCTTGACCTCGCGGGCCTCGAGGATGGCGTCCGAGACGTCGCCGGCCGTGATCGAGCCGAACAGGCGGCCGTCACCGCCGGCCTTGGCCTTGAGCGTGAGGATCGTGCGGCCGAGCAGGTCCACCAGCTCGCGGTCGCCCTCGAGCTTCTTGGCGCGGGCGGCGGCGCGCTGCTCCTGCGTGCGCTGCACCTCGGCGATGCGTGCCGGGGTGGCCGCCTCGGCCAGGTTGCGGGGCTCGAGGTAGTTGCGCATGTAGCCACGCGCCACGTTGACCACGGCACCGGCGTCGCCGAGGCCCTTGATGTCTTCGAGGAGAATTGCCTGCATCAGTCGGTTCCTAGAACGGGATGTCGTCGTCCCCGGCGGGTGCCGGGGCCGGTGAAGAAAGGTCGCTGGTGTCAACGGGCAGGTCGCCACCCGGGCTTGCCGGGGCCGACTGGCTCGACCAGCCGCCACCCCCGCCACCCTCGCCCTCGCCACGGTTGTCGAGGAAGAAGACGTCGTTGGCGATGACCTCGACGCTCTGGCGCTTGGTGCCGTCCTGGGCCTCCCACTCGCGCCAGGAAAGGCGGCCATCGACGCCGATGCGCCGGCCCTTGGCCAGGTAGTTCGACACCGTCTCGGCCTGGCGGCCGAACACGGTGACGTCGAAGTAGTTCGGGCGGTCGGTCCACTGACCGCCCTCGTCGCGCCCCCGGCTGGTGACCGCGAGGCGCATCGACGCCACGGGGTCTCCGGATCGCAGGTGGCGCACCTCGGGGTCGCGGGTGAGGCGGCCCACGAGGGTCACGCGGTTCAGGTCGGCAGGCACGTCAGCTCCTCGGGATTGGCGGCGCGACTAGCGGTCGCGCCTGCGACCGCCACCACCGCCGCCGCCGCGACGACCGCCCCGGGGGCGCTCCTCGCGCTCGGGGCGCTCGTCCACCGGCTCGGGCACGCCGTTGGCCTGCACCGTGGCCAGCTCGGCCTCGGAGAGGCGGAACGGCATGGCACGCAGGACGACGTCCTTGCTGATGGACAGCACGCGGCCGACCTCGTCGATGACCTCGGGCGTGGTCTGGCAGGTGACGATCACGTACACGCCGTCGGCCTGCTTGCGGACCGGGTAGGCGATCTTGCGGCGACCCCACTCGGCGACGTCGTCAACCGTGCCGCCCGCGTCCTCGACGAGCGTCCGCACGCGGGCGATGGCCTCTGCGTGCTGCTCGCCATCGGCCTCTGTGCTGAGGATCATCATGATCTGGTACGGGGTGATCGCCGGGCCTCCGGTGTCGGTCTCAAGTTCAGTGTCTGGTCAGCCGCAGGGAAGGGCGTGGGTCGCTTGGTGAGACCCATCCCGGCCGCGGCAGGCGTGAGACTATAACAGCGCTCCGTGCCCGGGCATGCGCATTCGTACCGCATGGCCCGCGACCCCGTGACAGCGGGCGCCATCCCTAGCATCGCCCGCCATGAAGGCATTCCTGGGCATGGCATCACTGGTCACGGCAACGGCCGCCGGCGCCGCGGCCGCAGTGGCCCGGCGCCCACGGCATCCGGACGACCCGCCCGAGGCCCGGGCACCTGTGCCCACGGCCGCCGCCGTGCAGGCCATCGACGCCGCGCGCGACCGCCTGCGCGCGAGCGCAGCCGGCGCACCCGGCGCACGCGCCGCGTAGCGCCCGGGGTGCCACCATGCCGCGCATGACACGCACGGCACCCCGGTACACGGTCGCACTCGCCGCCCTCGCGCTGGCCTGCGCGGCATCTGCTGCCACGGCCCAGCAGCCGTCACAGGCACAGCAGGTGAGGTTCCTCGTGAAGGGGGACTGGGGCACGGGCTCCACCGCCCAGGCCGCGGTCACGCGCCGCATGTGCGCGAGCCACGCGGCCACGCCCGCGGCCTTCCTGCTCACCACCGGTGACAACTTCTACACGCCCGATGGCCGTGCCACGGCTGCCAACTTCGACCGCCCGGAGGCATGCCTGCTGGCCTCGGGCATCCCATGGCGGGCCACTTGGGGCAATCATGACCTCGGGGGCGATTCCACCGCCACGCGCCTCGCCAGCCCCCGGCGCTGGTACACGTTCACCAAGGGCCCCCTGCGCGTGATCGTGCTCGATGGCAACCAGCCGTCCTCTGCC
>JBIIJJ010000148.1:0-4603 GCA_044233875.1 Miltoncostaeaceae bacterium
CTCTCGCCGGGCCGTCACGCGCAGGCAGTCGTCGGCGGTCACCCGGGAGGCCAGGCGTGACCTGATGAGGTCGCGCTGGCGGCTGCCCACGGGAATGCGCCCGATGGGCATGCGCACCTCCACCTGCGTGGAAACCGCATTTACGTTCTGCCCACCGGGACCGCCCGAGCGCGAGAAGCTCACCCGGCCGTGGCGCTCGATGGCATCGCGAATGCGCGCGGCCGCCCCGGGCGATGTCACTGCTCGGCCTCCGCGGCCTCCTGCAGGTGCAGGGCCTCCTTGGCGGCCCGCCCCACCAGCGGGATGCGCGGCTCGCCGGAGGGGGGATCCTGGTACGGCCCTCCCACCAGGGGCACGAGGCCCGAGATGTGCCACATGATGCGCTCCACGGCGCGCCGATTGCGCCCGGCGCGCGGCGACTCGCGGATGTCCGCCATGTCGACGGGCGCGCCGAACCGGATGCGCACCGGCCCCTTGAGCATCTGGGAGTCCCAGATGGCCGTGGGCACCACGGTGACGTCGGGCCGGGTGGCGAAGTAGCCGGCGCCCGAGAAGCCCGGGCTCATGTGCCCGGTACGCGTTACGCCCCCCTCGGGGAAGATGAGCAGCGACTCGCCCCGGGCCAGGAGGTCGCGCCCCATTCGCACCGCCCACAGATCGGGCGACTGGCGCTTGACCGGGAAGCCCCCGATGCGCGAGAGCCACTCGTCGAGCAGCCGCGGGCCGAAGAGTTCCTCCTTGCCCATGGTCCACACCGGGCGCGGCAGAGCCGCCACGGCCACCAGCAGCGGATCGATGAACGCCACGTGGTTGCACGCGATGAGCACGGGGCCGTTCGCCGGGAGGTTCTCCTTCCCCTCCACCTTCATGCGCAGGGGGCCGAAGGACAGCGCCTTCAGCACGCCCTTCGTGGGCACCCATACCGGCTTCCACATCCGGGGGTGACGGCGCGGGCGGCCGCGCATGAACGGCTCGCTCACGCGGGCTCCCCCCAGGCGGTGAGCACCAGTTCGCGCGCGCCGCCGTTGTCGCGGTGCTCCAGCAGGTAGATGCCCTGCCAGGTGCCGAGCGCCGGGCGGCCACCGGCCACGGGGATCATGAGGGATGGGCCCACGAGGATCGACTTCACGTGCGCGGGCATGTCGTCGGGCCCCTCGTGCACGTGGGTCCAGTACGGGGCGTCCTCGCGAACGGCGTCGTCGAGCCAGGCATCGAGGTCGCGGCGAACGTCTGGGCTGGCGTTCTCGTTGAGCGCGAGCGACGCCGAGGTATGCCGGATGAACACGTTGAGCATGCCCACCGCGATCGCGCCCAGCTCGGGCAGCGCGCCAAGCACCTCGCCTGTGACCAGGTGCACCCCACGGGAGCGCGCCTCAAGCCGTAGCGCGCGCTGAACCCACATGGCGGGCCCTAGAGGCCCATGGCCGCGATGGCCTCTGCCATCACCGGCCGGGCGATCGCCCGCGCGCGCTCGGCGCCGTCGTCGAGGATGCCCTCGAGGCGCGAGGGATCCTGCATCAGCTGCTCGCGGCGCTCCCGGATGGGGCGGATGAGCCCCTTCACCCGCTCGGCAAGGTTGCGCTTGTCGGCCACGCATCCCAGCGTGGCGGTGGTGCAGCCCTCGAAGATCTCCTTGATCTCCGCCTCCCCCGCTCCCATGAGCTTCTGCCACGAGAACACGGTGCATACCTCGGGGTCACCCGGGTCGTCCTTCTTGATGCGCTGGGGGTCGGTGACCATGCTCATCACCTGCTTGTCGATCTCCTCATCCGAGGAGGCCAGCGTGATGGCGTTGCCGTAGCTCTTGCTCATCTTGCGGCCATCCATGCCCAGCAGCAGGGGCGCTTCGGAGATGATGGCCTCGGGCTCAGGGAACACCGGCCCGTAGAGGTGATTGAACCGACGCACGACCTCGCGCGAGAGCTCGAGGTGCGGCAGCTGGTCCTGCCCCACGGGCACGCGCGTGGCCTTGTAGAGGATGACGTCGGCGGTCTGCAGCAGCGGGTAGCCAAGGAAGCCGTAGGTGAGCAGGTGCTCGCCCAGCTCGTCGATCTGCCCCTTGTACGTGGGCACGCGCTCGAGCCACGAGAGCGGGGTGATCATGCCGAGCAGCTGCGCAAGCTCGGCGTGCTGGGGCACGTCGCTCTGCCGGAAGATGATGCTGCGCTCGGGGTCGACCCCCGCAGCAACCCAGTCGGCCACCATCTCGATGCCGTTGGCGCGGATGCCGCGCACATCCTCGTAGCCCGTGGTGAGCGCGTGGAGGTCGGCCACCATGTAGATGCACTCGTAGTCGTCCTGCATGCGCACCCAGTTGCCGAGCGCACCGAGCAGGTGCCCGATGTGCAGCTGGCCTGTGGGCCGCATGCCCGAGAGCACGCGGGGCCGGGTGGCGGTGGCGGTGGACACGGCGCGGGAGTGTAGCCCCGCGCGCGGGGGGTAAGGCGTCTACCCTGCGGCCGATGCCCGACCGCCCCGCTCGCACGCCGTTCTCCCCCGGCGCCGCCTGGCGCATCGCGTGGCCGATCGCGATGGTGGCCATCGGACTCGCCGTGCTGGTGGTGGTGGCCACGGCAGCCGACGCCCTCGGCGCATCCACGGACACCACCACGGCAGTGGCCACGTTCACCGCGAGCGCGGTGATCCTGATCGGGGGGCTGCTGCTCATCCGAGCCCTTCCCGCAGCGCAGCGCCGTGTCACCCTCGCATCGAAGGGTCGCCCATGGACCGCCGCGGCGACGGGTGTGGGAATAGGCCTGGCGTGCGTGGTGGGCTCGGGCCTGGTGATCGTCGCCGGTACGGAGCTCGACCCCTCGGCCAAGCGCGCGCTGGAGGACATCGACGTGTCGGTGGGCAGCGCCTGGTGGCACATCGCCCTCACCACCATCGCAATCGTGCTGCTCGCCCCGATTGGCGAGGAACTGCTCTTCCGCGGCCTCGAGCTGCGCGGGCTCGTGCGCCTCATGCCCTTCGCGCTGGCGGCACCGCTGTCGGGCCTGGTGTTCACCGCCGCCCACCTCGATGCCTACCTGGTGTGGCCCCGGGCCGTGGCGCTGGTGCTGGTGGGCTGGGTGCTCGCCTGGCTCTACCGCAAGCGGGGCATGGCGGCGGCCATGCTGGCCCACGGCACGGTGAACGCCGTGGCTGCGGCCGCGCTCATCGCGCAGGGGTAGGTCAGCCGGCGGGCGCCGCGGAACGGTCGCGCACGTGCGCCCTCAACACCGCTCCCCCGCCAGGCCCTGCATCGAGAGACCAGTCGCCGCCCGTGATCTCATCGAGCACCGAGCTGCCAAGACCCGGCGCGCCGGCGGCGGGCCCCACCCCGTTATCTGCCACCTCGATGCGCCAGCCGTCGTGAACGTGGGAGATGCTCACCGTCGCCCGGGTTGCATAGCCGTGGATAACCGCATTGTTCAGGCACTCATCCAGCGCACGGGTGACACCGCCGGGAGGGGCGGGCGCCCCGGGCAGGGCGTTGGCCGTGACATGGAGCTCGAGCATGGCGCGCCACCGTGCGGTGAGGCCGGCGACGAGGTCGTCCAGCGCGGGCAGGCCCTGTTCTTCGGGCGGCCGCACCTCCATCCCGAGCGCGGCCTCCGCCTGCGCCACGGCGTCGGCGATGGCGCTCGGGTCGTCGCTCTCCACGGCGCCGTCGAGTGCCACCGATGCGGCAAGCAACTGGGGCTGCACCGTGCCGTGCAGGTGGGTGGCGAGCTCGCGCGACAGCCGCCTGTTCATCATGTTGAGGGCTGCCTGCTGGGCATCGGCCCGTGCCCGGTCATCTACCAGCGACTGGATGACGGCTGCGCCTGAATCGCGCACCATCAGCACCACGGACGACGCGATCGTGAACGTTGCCGACACCAGGCTCACCATGGCAATGGTCACCAGTGTAAGTGGGCGCTCGAGGATGGCCGATGCGGCCAGCTGACCTGCCACGGGCGCTGCCACGATGGCCACCGCCGTCACCCCGATCGCCCACCGGGGGAAGCGCGCGATGACCGCGCGCCCCGCGAGGTACAGCAGGCACGGCAGGGCCACGACGGTGACGGCAGCCAGCAGCAGCGAGCCGGGATCGAGCACCCGGTTCGAGCGAACGCTCGTCGACCCGAGGATGATCAGCACGGACAGGAGCAGCGGCAGCGGGTAGCGCACCAGCGCCGCGGGCACGACGCTGCGCCAGCGGATGGTGGCCGATGGGCCGTCATCAACCCAGAGGTCGTGGCTGGCCGACCTCACCGCGGTGCGGGCCGTCGAGCGCAGCGACTCGGCAGCCCTCGTGAGGTCGCCAGGCGACTCGCTGCGCACCGCCGCCTTGAGCAATTCGGACGCCTCGCGCTGGGATGGGCTGATCTCGCGACGCGCCGTCTCGATGATGAGGGCGCGCGTGGCCTCGACGTCGTCCCCCGCCTCGATGCGCGCGGTCTCGGCCTGGACGAGTTCCTGCTCGGCGGTGCGGCGTGCCGTCACGTACCACCGCCTGAGGCCCACCAGGTAGGTGACCACCGGGATCAGCACGATGCAGCGCAGCGTGCCGCCCACGAGCAGCCCGGGTATCGGCGGAGTCGAGAGATCGTCGCCCGCGATGAACAGGGCACCGAGG
>JBIIJJ010000149.1:0-4549 GCA_044233875.1 Miltoncostaeaceae bacterium
GTCTCCGGCGAACCGGCGCCCGGGCCATGGCCGCTAGCGGCAGCCCCCGAGGGCATCGCGATCGCGATCGACAGCGCACAGGTCGCGAGGGCGGCTGCCGTGAGGCTCCCGAGGGTGCGGGGCATTACCGGCGCACCAGCGTGGTTACCTGCCTCACCGATGCCAGCGGCTCGGTGCCGGCCTGCGAGCCGGCGATCACCGTCGCGCGCACCCGGGGGTGGCGGGCGAGCAGGTTGCGCGCCTGGCGGGTGAGCGGCACCGCAACCCGGCCCCGCCAGGTGCCGGGAAGGCTGACCTGCCGGGTGCCGAGGGCGATCCAGCGTGCCCGGCTGGCGGCCGGGGCCGCCCGCCTCATCCGCAGGGCCACCGTCACCGCGCACGTGCCGGCGCTGGGCCGCTCGCAGGTCACCGGAACAGGCACGGAACGGCTGCCGCGACGCACGGCGATCGTCCGTTCGGTGCGCAGCGCAAGGGCCGTCATGACGCCCGGCGATACGGCAGATGTCGCCGGGGCGGCGGGTGCGGCCGGCACGGATGCCAGCGCGGCGTTCACGTCGATGCGGCCACCGGTCACCACCTTGCCCTCGAGAGATGGCATGCGCACCACCGTCGAGGTGAGGGCGTTCTTGAGCTGCACCGCGCTGAGCGTGGGGTTCTTGGCCAGGAGCAGGGCCGCCGCACCGGCCACCTGCGGCGCCGCCATCGACGTGCCGCTCATGAACCCGTAGGTGCCGCCCGCAGGCTGGGCGACGATGCACTTGACCTCCACGGGCATGACGGCCGCTCGCACCCGATTCGTGGCGCCTTCCGCGCTCTGCACGAGGAACGCGAGCTCCACTCCGGTCCGGCCATCGACCTCCGGCAGGTCCACCTGCCACGGGATGAGCTCCCCGCGACTGTTGCCCGAGATGCCGCTCCCGGAGGCGACCTCCCAGTCCGTATCGCCCGTGGACCGGTACACCAGCGCAAGCACCTGATTGTCACCCTGATCGAGGTTGATGCGAATTCCCGCGCTCATCCGGCAGGCCCTCCCAACGGCGCTGAAGGTGCCCGGGGCCTTGATGAGCCATCTCTCGATTCCCGTGCCGGCACCGGCCTGCGTGTCCAGGTCCACGAGCTTGGGGATGCCAAGCGATGTGTCGACCGTCCACTGCGCGGCGGGCGTCTGCACCCAGCCGACCGGCTCCGGAGGCGTTTGGCCGTCGGGGGTCACGTCCGGCGCAAACACCTCGCGGAAATCGGGCACCGCGCTCTGGATGTCTACTCCGGGTGCGGCGACATCAACCGACCTCGCGCCGAAGTTCGTGAACCACGCCGGTGCGCCATCGGCATTGATGGCCGCCACGCAGAGGACGTTCGGCCGTGGAACGTTGCACGGGACCTGCGGGGTCTCATCGTTATCGCTTGCGTCATTCCCCGCGGCGGCGACGAACAGCGTATTCGGGTTCGCCGCGATGACGTCGGTTGCCGCCTCCATGATGTCGGCCGGAAAGCCCATGCTGATGTTCACGACCCGCGCCTTCTTGCCGGCGTATGCAAGACCCTCCAGGAACGGACCGGGCGGGGTATCCCGGTGGTCCCCGACTCGCACCGGGGTCATCCCCACGGTCCACGCGACGCCCGTCACGCCGAGGCCGTTGTTGCCGACCGCACCGATGGTGCCCGCCACGTGCGTCCCGTGATCGACCGTGTCGCCAACCGCGTCGGGGTCGACCGTACCGTCGGCAGCCGGCATGAAGTTGCGGGCCCCCGTGGCGCGCAGGTTGGCGACCAGGTCGGGGTGGTCCATGACGGCCCCGGAATCCACGATGGCCACGGACACGTCCGCCGACCCCTGCGTGGTGGCCCAGGCGCCAGTCGCCCCCAGATCCACTCCCGCCAGGCCCGTGAATGGCGTGGGCGCCTGCACCTGCTGCGCGGTGTTGCGCAGGCCCCACAGGTTGGGGAAGAGCGGATCATCAGGAGGCGTGTCGAAGGTGCCCGGCACAGCACGGGCAGCCCACTGCACGTCCGCGCGTGCGTCGAGCCTCCGGGCCACGGCGGCCGGTCTCACGCCCTCATCCACGGGGACCTGCCACACGCCCGGCAGCCCCACCAATCTCCGCGCCCCCTTGGGATCGGCGCCCGCCTTGTCGAAGGCGGCCGATCGGGCGGAGGCCCGGACCCGCACCGGGTAGTCGCTGCGGAACTTCACCAGCACGGTGTCCACCACGGGGCGCACGCCCGTGGGCGTGGCGATCTGCTCCACGTCCACGACCTGCCTGTTCTTAAGGCCCAAGAATATGCCGGCGGTCGCCAGCGACGGCGTCGCGATCGCGACCGACAGCGCGCAGGTCGCGAGGGCGGCTGCCGTCGGGGTTCTGAGGATGCGGGGTGCTACCGGACCCTCGCAAGAGGCGTGGCCGCCGCCGACGGCGGGGACGCCTCTTCTGATTCGCACGGCATCTTGGCCCCGCAGAAGTACCTGCTCTCGATGACGACCGTCACGGTGTAAGCAGTACCGGGCGTGAGGCCGGTGATCGTGCATGTGGTCGAACTGAAGCCCGCCACCCTGCATGTGCGACCGCCTGGAGAGGCCGTCGCCGTGTAGTCGTGGGGAGGGTCAAGGCCCTTCTGGCGCGAATCAGCCCTCCATTCCTTCCATACCGGGGTGCTCCAGCGCACCTCGAGAGCTTCTGGCAGGGCTCGAAGTCGCGGTTGGCCGGGCCCGGAGGTGAACGTCACGATGCTTGTGCCGCCATTCCCAAGCGCGTTCGTCGCGTGAACACGGAACTCCCATTCCTTCGACAGATCAAGATTGCCGAAGGTGCACTGCAGGTCAGCCGCCGCGGAGCGGGTGCAGCTCCGCGTCATCCGCGGGAGGTTGCCCTTCGTGGTTCCGACCACCTCATATCGCTGGATGGTGAGGCCGCCAGTTGATGCCGGGGGCCGCCAGTCAACGCGGATGGACTTCGTGTCACCGGTGCATTCCTCGCCACACACGGACAGGTCACGGACCGGATCAGGAACACGCGCGCCCGCCAGCCTCGGAGGGGCAGCCGACGCCGGGCCGCCGGGCGAGGTGCCCGGGACGTAGGCGCCCACGGCGCGGCTGGTGTAGAGGGGGCCGACGACGTAGTCACCGGCGACGTGATTGTTGTAGGTCCAGTTCGCGGCCTTGAACCCTGGGATGTGCTTTCGCTGCGGGTACGCCCCTGAGACACCCGATTGTGGCCAGTTATACGTCGTCATGGCTTGAATCTGGCGCTGCAGCGGCCACACCAGAGGGAAGTCAAACTCCGTGTCCGCGGACCGGTAGTCCCTGCTCCCCACGCACGGGCTGTCCGAATGCAGCCTGAATGTCCTCCCCTGCCCCCAGGTGACCTGCTGGCGGGCCTTCCTGCTGAAGGTCGCAAGCGGCGGAGAGCAGATGACCTTCTCGCCGGTGAAGTACGACACATTCGCGGAACCAGGGGGGGCGGGAAGTCCGCCAAGGTTCGGGCAGTACCCGCCCATGCTGCGGTTATTCAGTTCCGGAAGTGACGACGTCACGGGAACGATCACCTCTGAGCCGCGATTGTTCCAGGGGCCGGTCTTCATCTGTCCGTAGTTCTGGTACCCGATCGTTCCGGCCGGATTCGCCGAGACGCAGTTCCAGCCGTAGCGGTCCGCGGCACGCGGCGTGAGGTCCACCACCCGGCACTGCATTCCTTGCGCAGAGGCCGGCAGCCTTTCCGTCGTGCGCTCCCGGAACCCCGGGCGTCCAATGTTCAGCACCTTCCCATCGACTTTTCGATATCCCATGACAAACCCATTGGACCATTGGTCGTGGGTGGTGAACCCGATCGCCCAGGGCACGCAGCCCGAATCCTTGAGCGACAGCTGGAGGTTGGGCATCACCCCGTGTCCGGCCGGCTCTTTTAGCTGCGGGTGCGCCTTCCATGCAAGAACGGGTTCGTCCGGGATGGGCGTGGGGAAGGAATCACAGAGCCCACCCGCGGACGTCCCCTCCTGCGGCTGGAAGGACGCGCCGGGGTTCATGCGATCCTTCATGTGGCACAGGGCCGCACGACGGAGCGCCACGAGAACCCGAGGCAGGTTTTCCGCGGGGAGCGTGTCAACGGACTCCCACGCGCCGGGGGGAGCACCGGGGATGTCCCGAGGGGCGGAGACCAACTGGTCGGGAGTGCACGCGTTCACAGGCTCATTACCTGTGTTCTTCCCCGCAAAAGATGGCATATAGCCGGACAAGCCCGGGGTGTTGAGCCAAGTCGCTTTGGAGTCGATGCTTACTATTTGCTTCTGATCGTTGTCCGGGTCACGTAACCACCACATCGGCGAGTTACTGTTGCCAAAACACGCAGCAACCTCGTTGCCGCCTGGATCGATCTGGTAGTTCCCGATGCCGTAGGCAGTGCCGCTGGTGGGGGCCATCACCAGCACCTGATCGGCGGGGATACGGGCGCCGAAGTACGTACCTGTGGCGTCGATCTCAATCACTGCAAGCACATCGCTGAACAGTTGCGTGGTCGCATCGACCACCTCGGGCGAGCGCGTGGAATTGCCGCCG
>JBIIJJ010000150.1:0-4545 GCA_044233875.1 Miltoncostaeaceae bacterium
CCTGCAGGCTCGAGCCGATCACCAGCATCACGTCGGCGGCCTCGGCGGCGTCGAACGCCGCGCCGATGGCCTCCATGGGCATCTGCTCGCCAAAGAGCACCACGCCGCTCTTCATCTGGAACCCGCAATCGCAGCGGGGCACGCCGTCGTCGGCGGCATCCGCACGCGCGCAGAGCTCGTCGATGCTCACCACGTGGCTGCAGCGAAGGCACCGTCCGCTGTCGAGTGATCCATGCACCTCGATCACGTCCACCGCGCCCGCCTTGCTGTGCAGGCGGTCGATGTTCTGGGTGATGACGGCCTTCACGATGCCCCGGCGCTGCAGCTCGGCCACGGCCTCATGCGCCGGGTTGGGGGCTACTGACGACAGCATGTCGATGCGCGGCCGGTGGAAGCGCCAGAACAGCGACGGGTCGTCCATGAACGTGTTCATCGACGCGACCTTCATGGGGTCGTAGGTCTCCCACAGGCCACCGGCCGACCGGAAGTCGGGGATTCCGCTCTCGGTCGAGATTCCGGCACCGGTGAGCACCACGGCGTGCGTGGCCTTACGAAGGAGGTCGGCCAGGGCGGCCGGTGAGTCGGACCCGCTCAGCAGCTGAGCCCCAGGTCGGAGGTCACCGCCTTGAGCTGCGCGGCGAGGTCCTCGGCGCCCTCGGCCGCCCGGGTGGCGGCCTGGCTCACCTGCTGACCGGCCCCCGACTCCCGGATGCCGGCCACGCCGGAATCGATGGTGTCGCCCACCTGGGAGAAGTCGCCAACCACCTCCCGCCAGGCGGTCCTGACGCCTTCGGGAATGGAGATGCCCGAGAGCGACGACCTCACGGAGTCAAGGGTGGCGTTGGCCTCCGTGAGGGCGGCCGGCGGATTGGTCTTGGCCTCCTGCTGCAGGTTTGTGGCCGCCTCCCTCGTCTTACGGCAGGCCGTGCTGAGCGCGGTGGCGGTGGAACCCGTGACCTCGGCCACCTGCGATGTGACGGCGTTCACGGCGTCGTCGGTGCTGCAACCGGCGCCGATGGTGCCGGCGATGGCGATGAGCACGGTGGCAGCGGCTATGCGGATCTTCATGGCTTCCTCGCGAGGGCGGTTTATCGGAGGCTAGCCCCCGCCCCTAGCGCGGTGGCGGCGGCCCTCCCGGCGGCGGCCCTCCCGGGGGCGGCCCTCCGCCCGGCCCCATGGGCGGCATCGGCCCGCCTGCCGCGCCCGCCTGCGCCACCGGCGTGCCGCGCAGGCATCCGACGGTGTACGGGAAGGCCGAGGTGGCGTGGTAGCCGTAGGTGCCATCGGGCTGCGTGCGGCCGTTGCACTTGTCGAGCGTGGTCTTCGACGATGAGGCCTTCCAGGTGTAGGCGCTCCAGGAGTCCTTCTTCGGGTTGCCGGTGCGCACGTACCCCGACTTCATGACGGCCGTCTTGGTGCAGGCGGCGTCGAGGCAGCCCCTCGGCCCGTAGATGGGGAACCCGTCCACCGCGTAGCCCACGATGGTGTTGCCGGCGAACCCGCACGACGCGGCGGAGTTGATGTAGTGGTCGTGGTACTCCGACGCGGGTCCGGTGTGACCACCGCAGGTGTCCAGCAGGCCGTTGTACTTGGGGTCGCCGTAGGCCTCGCTGGCGGGCATGGGCCCCTCCATGGCGGCATACACGGGAATGCCCGTCACGGTGAAGCCCACGGTGCCCATCATGCGCCGCACGCTTGTGGTGCGCGAGGCCTTCTTCGGCGCCAGGGGCACGCGCCAGGTCCAGTCCTGGGACTTCAGCGAGTTGGGTGTCTTCTGCACGAACCGGTATGACGGCATGCCGTTGGAGGTCACCACCAGGTCCGGGCCGTCACACGTCGCCGACACCGTGGCCTTGGCGTAGCCCGCGCCGGCGCCGGGCTGGCCCGACGTGATGGTGAACAGGGCCGCGTTGCACGTGGCGGCGCTGGTCGCGACGCCGGGCATCACGACCACGGCCGCGGTCAGGGCGCCCGCGCCGGCCACGGCGGTTCCGAGGAGGATCGAGGGAATCTTCATGCCGGGGACTCTGCCGACCCACCATCACCGGCGCGTGAGGGCCACATAAGAATCCACGAAGACGGACGTCACCCCGACCAGCTCCGGCCCATCAGCATCGAGCCCGGGTTCATCACATCGGCCACGGGCAGCGTGCTCATCGCCGCCGGCAACACCCGCGTCATCTGCACCGCCATGGTGGAGGAGCAGGTGCCGGGCTGGCGCCGGGGCTCGGGCAAGGGGTGGGTTACCGCCGAGTACGGGATGCTCCCGGGCAGCACCGACACCCGCAAGCAGCGCGACGCATCGCGCGGCAAGGTGGACGGCCGCAGCACCGAGATCCAGCGCCTCATCGGCCGGTCGCTGCGCAGCGTGATGGACCTCGGCAAGCTGGGCGAGCGCAGCGTGTGGGTGGACTGCGATGTGATCCAGGCCGACGGCGGCACCCGCTGCGCCAGCATCACCGGTGCGTACGTGGCGCTCGAGATGGCGCTGCAGAAGCTGGTTGACCAGGGCCTCATCGCCGAGCTGCCGCTGCGCGACAGCATCGCCGCCGTGAGCGTGGGCGTGGTGGACGGCCAGTCGCTGCTCGACCTCCCCTACGTGGAGGACAGCCGCGCCGAGGTGGACATGAACGTGGTGGCCACGGGATCCGGCCTGCTGGTGGAGGTTCAGGCCACCGCCGAGGGCCCGCCCGTGGAGCGCTCGGTGGTTGACGGCCTGCTCGACATGGCCCTGGTCGGCTGCGCCGAGCTCACCACGCTGCAGCGCGCCGCCATCGGCGGGTGACCCGTGAAGGTGATGCTGGCAACGGGCAACAAGGACAAGGTGCGTGAGCTCGAGGCGCTGCTCGCGGGTACTCAGGTGACCGCCGCGCCCGACGGCTTCGACCCCGATGAGACCGGCACCACCCTGGTGCAGAACGCCCGCATCAAGGCGGAGGCCCTGCGCCCCGACGCCCCGGCCGACGCCTACGTGATGGCCGACGACAGCGGCTTGTTCGTGCACGCGCTGGGCGGTCGCCCCGGCGTGTACTCATCGCGCTACGCGGGCCCCGACGCCACGTACGCCGACAACTGCAACCTGCTGCTCAAGGAACTCGGTGACAGCCACGACCGGGGAGCCGCCTTCGGCTGCGTTCTCTACTGCATCGCCCCCGACGGCAGCGTGCTCGTCGGAAGCGGCGTGCTGCCGGGTGAGATCACGCGTGAGGCCGCAGGCGCCGACGGCTTCGGCTACGACCCGGTGTTCCGGCCGCTGTCGGACCACCGCACCCTGGCCGAGATGACGCGCGACGAGAAGGCCGCCATCAGCCACCGCGGCCGCGCCGCCCGTGGGCTCTCCCGACTGCTGGGCATCGCATGATCGACCCCACCGGGAAGAAGGCGCTGGTCACCGGGGGCGCCCGCCGCGTGGGCGCCGCCATGGTGAGCGCACTGGCATCGTGCGGGGTGGACGTGGCCATTCACCACCGGGGATCCGACGCCGACGCCGACGCCCTTGCGCAGCAGTGCCGTGAGCGCGGCGTGAACGCCGTGGTGTTCAAGGCCGACCTGGCCGAGCCCGGCGCTGCGGAGCACCTTGCCGCCCGGGCCGAGGAGGCCCTCGGGGGCGTGGACATCCTCATCAACTCCGCCAGCACCTGGGAGAGCGCGCCGTTCGACCAGGTGGACCGCGCCATGTGGGACCGCGCCCTGGCCACCAACCTCACCGGCCCCATGTTCCTGTCGCAGGCGCTGGGCGCGCGCATGGCCGCCCGGGGCTTCGGCCGCATCGTGAACATCGGAGATGTGGCGGGCCTGCGCCCCTGGGCCCACCGCGCCCCGCACTCGGTGAGCAAGGCGGGGCTTGTCATGCTCACGCGCATCCTCGCCCAGGCCTACGCGCCGCACGTGCTCACCAACGCCGTCATTCCGGGCCCCGTGCTCATGCCCGATGGCACCGGCGAGCAGGTGGAGGCCAACGTGGCCGCCGAGACGGTGCTCGGCCGCGTGGGCACACCCGGCGACGTGGTGGATGCCATGCTCTACCTCGTGAGCGCGGAATACGTGACGGGCCAGTGCCTGACGGTGGACGGCGGGCAGGCGGAGCGCACATGAGCGACTCCACGGTGCAGCAGCGCACGCGCCTGGCCCCCGGGCGCCTCTTCAGCTGGGTGCTCTCGGCGATCCTCATCGGCTGGGTGGTGGTGTACAACGCCATGCGCGTGGCGGGGGGCACTCCTGCGGGCGTGGCGCTCACCTCATTCATCATCGGCGCAGTGGTGGGCCTGGTGGTGCTGTTCGCCGGCATCTGGATCAGGAACCGCCTCATCGATGGCGGGCGCATCCGCCCGGTGGATCCCGAGATGGAGATCCCCGGCCCTGCCGACATGTCGCCCCCGCAGCGGTCGTTCATCGGCATCGTGTGGCCCGTCACGGCCGTGGCCGCCGGCGTGCAGATGGTGGAGGCCGTCACGCTGTTCCTCGATTGGCGCGGCACCCCGGAGTTCACCCGTGCCACCGCCGAGCTGATCATGGCGGTGTGGTTCATCTTCGCCGGCATCTGGA
>JBIIJJ010000152.1:0-4541 GCA_044233875.1 Miltoncostaeaceae bacterium
GCGCAGGCCCGGGGCCAGGGTCTTCGAGAATGACGACGAGAACATCACGCGCTCGGGCCCGCCGAGCTCGTAGATGCTCGGCAGGGCGTCGCCCTCGAACCTCAGCCGGCCGTAGGGGTCGTCCTCCAGGATCCAGAAGCCGTGCTTCTCGGCAAGCGCCACCAGCGCCGTGCGCTTCTCGAGCGAGATCGTGGTGCCGGCCGGGTTGTGGAAGTTGGGGATCACGTAGACGAGCTTGGGCACGCGGCCCGCCTCGCAGGCCGCCGCCAGGGCGTCCACATCGAGGCCGTCGTCCTGCATGGGGATCTCCAGCACGTCCATGCCATGCATGCGGGCCTGCAGCAGGGCGCGGTCATACGTGGGCGCCTCGAGCCCGATGAGGTCGCCCGGCTCGAGGAAGGTCTCGAGCAGGAACACGTAGCCCTCGAGCGAGCCGTTGGTGATGAGCACGCGGTCGGCGGTGGTGCCGTGGTAGGCGGCGAGCCACTCGCGGAGCGGCGGGTATCCACCACCCGTTCCGTAGGAGAGGATGACCGTGGGGTCGGCCTCGAGGGCGGCGGTGGCGCAGCGGGCGATGAGGCCGCCATCGAGGGCCTCGGGGGCCGGTGCGCCGCGGGCGAAGGAAATGGTGTCAGGCACGGCGCGGCAGTCTAGACGCGCGCGGGCCCCGGTCGCCGTGACGACCGGGGCCCGCGGGCACCACTCATGAGCGCCGGCTCTAGCCCAGCTGCTCGCGCACGATCTCGGCGACCTCGGTGGGGTTGGTGCCCACCCGCACGCCGAGGGCCTCGAGGGCGTCCTTCTTGCCCTGGGCCGTTCCGGACGAGCCGGTGATGATGGCGCCGGCGTGGCCCATCTGCTTGCCGGGAGGAGCCTGGAATCCCGCGATGTAGCCCACCACCGGGGTCTTCATGTTCGCGGCGATGAACTCGCCGGCCTTCTCCTCCTCGTCGCCGCCGATCTCGCCGACCATCACCACGAGGTCGGTCTCCGGGTCGGCTTCGAACATCTGCAGGGTGTCGATGAACGACGAGCCCACGATCGGGTCGCCGCCGATGCCCACCACGGTGCTCTGGCCGATTCCCATGTCACCGATCTCCTTGGAGATCTGGTACGTGAGCGTGCCCGAGCGGCTGACGATGCCCACCCGGCCCGGCGTGAACACGTCGGTCGGCATGATGCCCACCGTCGCCTTGCCGGGGCTGATGGCGCCCGGGCAGTTTGGGCCCAGCAGGCGCTGATCGCCGCGCTTGAGGTGGGTGTACACGCGCATCATGTCGTGGGCGGGAATGCCCTCGGTGATGGCGATGGTGAGGTCGATCCCCGCGTCGAGCGACTCGAAGATGGCGTCCGTCGCGAACCGCGGCGGCACGAAGATCATCGACGTGTTCGCCCCCGTGGCCTCCACGGCGTCGCGCACGGTGTTGAACACCGGGATGCCCTCGACGTCCTGCCCGGCCTTGCCGGGGGTGACGCCGGCCACCACGTTGGTGCCGTATGCCTTGTTGCGCAGGGTGTGGAACTGGCCCTCGCGGCCGGTGATGCCCTGCACCACCAGCTTGGTGTCACTGTTGACGAGGATGCTCACGAGGCCTCCTTCGCGAGCTCCACGGCGCGCTTGGCGGCCGAGAGCATGGTGGGCTCGACCACCACGTTGGCGGGTGCGCGCTCGGCGATGATCGCGCGACCCTCCTCCGCGGCGGTCCCGTCGAGGCGCACGACGATGGGCAGCGTGGCGCCCAGCTTGTCGAGCGCCGCCAGAAGGCCTTCGGCCACCTGATCACAGCGGGTGATGCCGCCGAAGATGTTGATCATCAGCGACTTGACCTTCGGGTCGCTCAGCAGCACCTCGAGCGCGGTGGCAACGGCCTCCGCGTTCGACCCGCCACCGGCGTCCAGGAAGTTGGCGGGCTTGCCGCCGGCCAGGGCCACCACATCGAGGCTGCTCATCACGATGCCGGCGCCGTTACCCATGATGCCGACGTCGCCGTCGAGCTTCACGTAGGTCACGCCCCGCTCCTGCGCCATGCGCTCCTGCGGGTCGTCGGTGACGCTCTCCTGCAGCTCGGCGAGGTCCGGGTGGCGGAAGAGCGCGTTGTTGTCGATCGACACCTTGGCGTCCAGCGCCACCACGCGGTCATCCTCGGTCCAGATGAGCGGGTTGATCTCGATGAGCGTCGCCTCGAGGCCGATGAAGGCCTCGTACGACTTCATCAGCGCGTCGAGAACGCCCTTCTGGGCGGGCTCGTCGATACCGGCGTGGTAGATGAGCCAGCGGGCGTGGTGCTGCTGGAAACCGATGAGCGGGTCCACGTGCAGGCGCGCGAGCGCTTCGGGGTGCTCCTCGGCCACGGCCTCGATGTCCATGCCGCCCATCGCGGAGAGCATCACGAGGGGCTTCTTCGCGCTGCGGTCGAACGTGACCGAGGCGTAGTACTCCTTCTTGATGTCCGAGGCGGCCTCGATCCACACGCGCTTGACCGTGTGGCCCTTGATGTCCATGCCGAGGATGTTCCCGGCCTCGGCGAAGGCCTCGTCGGCGGTCTTCGCGAGCTTGATGCCGCCCGCCTTGCCGCGGCCGCCCACCTGAACCTGCGCCTTCACGACGACCGTGCCGCCGATTGCCTCGGCGGCGACCTTCGCCTGCTCGGGCGTATCGGCCACCTCGCCGGATGGCACGGCGAGGCCGTACTTGGCGAAGAGCTGCTTGCCCTGGTACTCGAAGAGATCCACCCGCGTCCCTTGTCTCGCTGTCAGTGAACGGCCCGCGTGCTGAGCGATAGTCGCTGCCGCGGGCCGGTCGGGGACATTACATTCGGCCCGTGGAAGGTGACGTATCTATCGCCGGGCGCCTCGAGATGCTGCTCGTCCTCCAGTGGCTCGACGAGGGTCGCTCCACGGAGGGCGACGTGATGCTCTCCATCGCAACCGCCGCAGCTGAGCTGGGGCTGGGCGGCGATCCAGGGCTGCTGACCATCATGCGTGGCCTGGGTGAGCTGGAGGACATGGGCCGGGTGAAGGTGCAGTGGCCCGGCAGGCCCGGTGACTCCGGGGAGGCCCGGGTGCTGCTGGCCGACTCCATCACCCGCGATGCCGACCGGCTGTTCGGTCGCTAGCGGCGCATCACGCGCAGCGCCACCACGCAGCCCGCCACCGCACCGATGATGCCGCCCACCACGAGCGCCGTGGTGCGGTTGGCGGTGGAGGGGTCGAACAGGGCCAGGAGCCCGGCGGCAACGCCCACGCCGATCGCGCCCGCGAGCAGGGTGGCCCCGAGGGCGATGCCCACTGCGCGCGGGTCGGGCACGGTCCAGCCGGTGCCGGCCTGGGGCTCCTCCGGCCCCGGCCCGCTGAACAGGCGGACATCCTCCGGGTTGCGCGCGGTCGCGGCTACGCCCCCGGCCACCTGGGTGAGGGTCTCGGGGTAGACCATGGCCTCGCGGGCCAGCGTGCGAAGCGCCACGCCTGCACGTGCGAGGTGGAGGGGGTCGCGCGGCAGGCCGCGGGCGATGGCCGCCGCGCTGAGCGCCGCGGCCTCGGCCGGGTCGATCACGCCCGGCGTGATGATGGGCTCTGCGTCGTCGGGGTCGTCACCCGGCTCGAGCACCAGCGCGGCCACGGCGGCCCCCGGGGGTGGGGACACCTCGGCGGGGGGCACGGCCAGGCCGCCGATCTCGCAGCGGCCGGTGAGGTCCACGAGGTCCTCGGGCGCCGAGGCCCCGAAGGCGCGCACCACGGTCTCGCGCCCGGGGCCGTCCGCGGCCGCCAGGCGATCGGCCGCGAGCGCAACACCGCACGCCAGGACGGCGCGGCGCACCGTCTCGCGATCGGCGCCTTCCGGCTCCACGAGGGCGCCGGCCGAGGCCCGGCCGGGCCCGAGGCGGCCGGCCCACATGACGACACGGGTCATGTCAGCCGATTACGGCGATGACCTCATCGGCGGCCACGGCCTGCCCGGCCTCCACGTTCACGGCGCTGATCGTGCCCGCGGTGTGGGCCGTCACCTCGTTCTCCATCTTCATGGCCTCGACGATGCAGATCACGTCGCCGGCGGCCACCTCCTGGCCCGCCTCCACGGCCACGCTGAGCACGGTGCCCTGCATGGGCGAGTGCACCTCGCCGGTGGCGCTGCCGCCGCCCGATCCGTGGTGCCCGCCGCCGGCCTTGCGCTCGCGCTTCTTCTTCGGCACCGGCGCGCCGCCCGCGGCGAGGTCCTTTTCGGGGATGAGCAGGCGCACGTCGAACCTGCGACCGCCCACCTCGGCCACCAGCGACCGCTCGACAACCGGCTCCGCCTCGGGGGCGTCAGGCGCAGGCGGCGGGGCGCCGTCGCGCGCGGGCAGCGGCGTGTTCTCCTCGCTCATCACCTTCAGCGCCGCGTGGCAGGCGCCACCATCGATGAACTCCTGCTGCCGCAGCAACCAGATGTGGAACGGGATGAGCGTGGTCACGCCCTCCACCACGTACTCGTCGAGGGCCCGCAGCATGCGCCTGCGTGCGCTCTCGCGGTCGACATCCCAGGTGACGAGCTTGGCCACCAT
>JBIIJJ010000151.1:0-4541 GCA_044233875.1 Miltoncostaeaceae bacterium
AAGGCCCCTTCGAGGTCGGGCGAGTAGGCGCCCCAGGCTCCATCCTCGCCCTGCTCGTAGATCACGAGGTACTTGGTCATCGCAGTTCATCCAATCCCGTCTGGCGCCTGATGGCCGCGAGTGTCCCGGGCGGGACGATAGCGGAGTCCCTACCGGCGACTGCGGTGCGCAGCTGGCCGTCCGTGGACGCCCACACCTCGTGCGAACCGTGTTGACGGCGCTTGCTCCACCCCGCTCGCATGAGGGCCACGCGCACGTCCCGGTAGGTCATCGGCATGCTGCCGACGGTATGCCCGGCGAGTGCACGTCATTCGCGTGCCGTGTGCCGAGGCTGTGCCGGGTTGATTAAGTGCCTGGCACCGGGGTTACCAGCCGCCTGCCTTTGGGAAAGCCTCGCGCAGGCGCTCGGTGATGGGGCCCGGGCGGCCGTCGCGCACGGGTATGCCGTCGATGGCCAGCACCGGGGTGAGGCCGGCGAGGCCATTGCTCAGGAACATCTCATCGCAGTTGCGCCACTCGGGCTCGGCGATGTGGCGCACGTCGATGGGGATGAGCTCGGCCTCCGCGGCCTCGAGCAGCACGTCGCGGGTCACGCCTCCGAGGATGCCCTCCACGGGCGGCGTGAGCAGCGTGCCGTTGGCCACGATGAACACATTGGCGGCGTCCGACTCACCCAGGTGCCCCACGTCGTCGAGCAGCAGGGCGTGGTCGGCGCCGGCGGCGACCGCCCGGCGATGGGCCAGGCGGTGCGACGCGTAGGACAGCGTCTTGTGCTCGCGGATCTCCTCGCCGGCCCACCACGTGCCGATGAGCGACGCCACCGTCACGCCCGGGCGGGTATCGGGCTCGTATGGGGTGGCCTCCACCAGCAGCGTGGGGCGGCTGGTGACCGTCACCCTCACGCGGTGCACGCCGTCATCGAGCTGGGCCAGCACGGCGGCCACGGCGTCGCGCACCCGGGCGTCGGTGGGGGCGGGCTCCATGCCCAGCGCCTCGATCGAACCCCGCAGCCGGGCGAGGTGGCGGTCGAGCAGGGCCACACGCCCGCCCTCGCCGCGCATGGTCTCGAACAGGCCATCGCCCCACCGCACCCCGGGGTCGGTGATGGGCAGGGCTGCGCCCTCGGGCTCCACGAGGGAGCCGTCCAGCCACACCACGTGGCTCACGGCGCGTCGGCTCCGATGGCCGCCAGGAACGGCGCGGCCTTTCGCCAGGCCTCCTCGCGCTCGGCCACGGGGTGGCTGTCCCACACGATGGCCCCGCCGCACCAGTACTGCGCGCGCGGCACGCCGCGGGGGAGCCAGGCCGTCCTTATGGTGACGCTGGCGTCGAGCGATCCATCCGTTCCCACGGCCACCACGCTGCCGAAGGCCGGGCCGCGACCTACAGGCTCGATCTCGCGGATCACCTCGAGCGCCCTCACCTTGGGCGCGCCCGTCACCGACCCGGCGGGGAACACCGCGCGCAGCACGTCGGCCGGCCCCACGTCGTCGCGCAACTCGGCCGACACCCGGCTCACCATGTGGTCGGCATAGCTGGTGGTGAGCGGCCCCATGAGATCGGGCACCGACACCCCGCCGGGCCTGGCGATGCGCCCCAGGTCGTTCCGCACCAGGTCGACGATCATCACGTGCTCGGCGCGGTCCTTCACGCTGGCGGTGAGGGAGGGGAAGTCGCCCGGCGCCGCCGTTCCCTTGATGGGCTCGCTCCAGGCGGTGCGGCCGTCTCCCGCCACCATGCGCTCGGGCGAGGCCGAGATGAGCGTGCCCTCGGGGAGGTCCACGTACGCGCGGTGCGCCGCCGGCCCGGCCGCGGCCCACAGCGCCCGCGCCAGCGCCGCCGGCCCGGCGGTCCACTCGGCATCCAGCCGCTGCACGATGTTCACCTGGTACACGTCGCCGGCCCGGATGAGGTCGCGCGCCCGCTCGACCGCGGCCTCGTACATGGCACCGGGCAGCGATGAGCGCACGTCGGTGCACGGAGGTGCCACGCGCGGCAGCGCTCCCGTGCGCGAGTGGGCGGCGTCGAGCAGGGCGTCGGCCTCCGGGCCCGGGCGCTCGGCCACCAGCGTCGCGTCGCCCAGGTCGTCAATCACGAACACCGCCGGGTAGCGGGCGATCGCCCCGGTCGGCGGCCCGGCTTCATCGGGCGGCGAGCCCGGCAGCAGCTCCACGGTGCCGGCCAGGCGGTCGGCCAGCAGGCCGATCCATCCGCCCGCCATGGGGTCGGCGGCCGGCGCGGCGGTGGGCGGGCGCCGCAGGGCGTCCCACACCGATGCTCCTGTTGCAACCTCGTCAGGGCACGCGGCAACGATGGTTCGGCCCAGGTGGCGCACCAGTACCGGGGAGTCGAGGTGCAGCACGGCCGCGAGCAGGTTGTCGGGGGAGACCCCTGATCCCAGCGACATGGCCATGGGCCCGTCGCTGCGTGAGAGAATGCGATGTCGCGGCATCGCCCGCGACGCTACACAACGACGAGAGGGATTCCCGACGTGCGCCACACCATCGCCTTCCAGGCCACCGGCTTCCAGGCTGCCCCGGTCGATGTCCAGATCGAGGTACCGGAGGGCGAGGAGGGTCCCACGCCCGAGCAGATCCCCACCGCGGTGCTGGTGTTCCTCGGCGGGCCGTCGGTGCAGGTGAGCGCGTTCGTGAGCCAGCAGGACGCCGCCAACCTGATGGATGCCTTCACCCAGGCCGAGCCCATGCGCGGCGACATGCCGGCCGAGGCCCAGGGCTGGGAGCCGGAGGAGACCGTGCTGCCCGCCGCCATGCTGTTCGGCGTGAACATCGAGAGCCTGGTGGGCGCGGCCGTCACCCCTCCGCACATGAACCCCGAGATCGGCATCGTTCCGCACTGGACCGTGCAGCTGCAGGACGCCGACGGTTCGTCGGCGCAGCTCGCCGTGAGCGACGCCCTGTGCGTGACCATCATCCGCACGCTGTCGCAGGTGGCCAACGGCGAGCTGGGCGATGGCGAGGATGAGGGCGGCGCCCTCGATGGCCTGGTCGACCCCGACTCCGCAGAGGACGCCGAGGGCTAGGCGGCGGGAGCCGCACCGGGCCCATGCTCTGGTACGAGGACTACATCGTGGCGGCGGGTCGCGCGGGGGTCGTGTGGCTGCTCATCGCGTTCGTCACCACGTTCCTCATCACCCGCGGCATCACGCGCAAGATCCGCCGCGAGCGCGTGGCCAAGGAAGACGCCTTCGCGAAGGGGCTCATCACGAAGGATGAGCTCGATGGCGGTGGCGTCATCAACGACATCGTCATCGGCGGCGTGCATATCCACCACCAGGTGTGGGGGCTGCTGCTCATGCTCGTGGCAGGGATGATGCAGTTCGCGTACGAGTTCTCATCGCCGTGGCTTGAGATCACCGGCGCCATGTTCGGCGTGGGGGCCGCACTGGTGCTCGACGAGTTCGCCCTGTGGCTGCACCTGGACGACGTCTACTGGAGCGAGGCCGGCCAGAAGAGCATCGACGCCGTGGTGGCCACGGTCATCGTGCTCACGGCACTCATCTTCGACAGCGGGCCCATGGGCATCACGGCGTCCGACATCGACGACGCCCCGATCATCGTGCCCATCATCATCGCGGTGAACACCGTGCTCATGGTCATCACCCTCATGAAGGGCAAGGTGATGATGGCCGCGATCGGGTTCTTCATCCCGTTGGTGTCGCTGTTCGGTGCGGTGCGGCTGGCGCGCACGCCGTCGTGGTGGTCGCGCACGCTCTACGGGCGGTATCCGATGAAGATGACGCGCGCGGTTACCCGCGAGCAGCGCCGGCGCACGCGTATCGAGCGGGTGCGCGTGGGCCTTGGTGGCGAGCCCGACCCCATGCCGCCCGGGATGGACCCCGGGCACTGAGGCCCCGGGCTGCCCCCTACGGCTTGTCGAGCAGGGCCAGCAGCGACTGCAGGCCCGGGCCGCGCCACCGGCGGTCATCGAAGCGCGCGACCACATCGGTGACCATGGCGGCCGCGCGCAGCACCCGGGGGCTGGCGTTGCACACCACCCCGGCGCGCGACACCGCCCACACGGGCACGTCGGCACTCGAGTTGCCCGCGTAGTCGAAGCCCCGCTGCCCAAAGGCACCGACCAGACGACGTGCCTTGCGCGATCCGGTGAGGTGCTCGGGAGGGACGGCGCCGATGGCGTCGTCGAACACGCCAACGTGCTCGGCCACGGCGTCGGCCATCTGCTGGGTTGATCCGCTCGCCAGGATGAGCCGGCGGCCATCTGCGGCCTGCTTGCGCAGGTAGGCCACCACCGACGGCGAGTAGTGCAGCCTGGCGGGGTCGAGCCCCAGCTCGTCCCACAGGAAGTCCCGGCCGTGGGCCTGCGATCTCCTGAACTGGCCGAGGGCGTGGTGCACCCGGTGGGGCGCTCGCCGCGCGAGCTCCCCGACCAACTGGCCGAGGGTGTCGCGGGTGACGAGCGTGCCGTCGAGGTCGACGACCAGGGGAGGCGAACCGCCTATGCGGTGACGGCCTCCGCCTTGCCCGACACCGACAGGCGGCGCACGGCGGCCACGAGGT
>JBIIJJ010000153.1:0-4527 GCA_044233875.1 Miltoncostaeaceae bacterium
GCCCAGCGCATGTCGAGCGGTTCGTCGAGCCGGGTCCCGAGCATCCAGCGCTCCCGGCGGCGGGTGTCGGCGTCGACGGGCTCGGTGGTGCGTGGGGGCTCCCCTCCGCCCGCCAGCGCAGCGATGTAGCGGTCGAGGCCCGGGGCATTCCGCCGGCGCCCCCCGCCCAGCGTGCTCACCGCTCCCACGCCGAGGCCCAGGTAGTCAGCCGCGTGCCAGTAGGCCAGGCTGTGCCGGCATTCGGCGCCCGGCCGCGCGAAGTTGGCGAGCTCGTACCACCGGTATCCGACGGCCTCGAGCCCCTCCACCGCCTGCTCGTACAGGTCGGCCGCGAGGTCGTCATCGGGCGGCGCGTGCGCCCCGCGCGCGATCGCGCTGCCCTCCTTGAACTCCAGCTCGTACCACGACACGTGGTCGGGCCCGAGGGCGGTCACCCACTGGAGGTCGGCGGCGAGGTCGAGGGCCGACTGCCCCGGCACGGCGAGCATGAGGTCGATGGAGAGCTGCGGAATGCCCGCATCGCGGATGATCGCCACGGCGCGCTCGGCGTCGCCCGGGCGCGCACGGCGGTCGAGCACCTCGAGGAGGTGCGGACGGCTCGACTGCGCCCCCAGCGATACGCGGGTCACGCCCGCCTCGGCCAGCGCCGCTGCGAGCGCAGGGTCGACGGTCTCGGGGTTGGCCTCCACGCTCACCTCGGCACCCGGCGCGAGCAGCGGCTGGATCGCCCCGAGGAGCCTGCCCAGGCGCTCGGGCCCCATCAGCGTGGGCGTGCCGCCGCCCAGGTACACCGTGTCGAGCGGCCCGAGCACATGGCGCTCGCGCTCGAGCTCCGCGAGCAGCGCACCCAGGTATGCATCGCGCGCGTCCTCGCGCCCCACCTCCACCACGAACGCGCAGTACCCGCACCGCGCGGCGCAGAACGGCAGGTGCACGTAAAGGTGCGCGACCCCGGCGGGATCGCCCGGGCTCACTGCGCGGACGACCCGTCCAGTTGGAGCACGGCGAGGAAGGCCTCCTGCGGCACCTCCACGTTGCCCACATGCTTCATGCGCTTCTTCCCCTCCTTCTGCTTCTCGAGGAGCTTGCGCTTGCGGCTGATGTCGCCGCCGTAGCACTTGGCCAGAACGTCCTTGCGCTTCGCCTTCACGGTCTCGCGGGCGATGATCTTGCCGCCGATCGCCGCCTGCACCGGCACCTCGAACATCTGGCGCGGGATGGTCTCCTTCAGGCGCTCCACGAGCCCCTTGCCACGGGCGTAGGCGCTGTCGCGGTGCACGATCATCGACAGGGCGTCAACGGGCTCGCCGGCCAGGAGGATGTCCAGCTTCACGAGGGGGCTCTGGCGCAGGCCGGTGGGCTCGTAGTCGAGCGACGCGTAGCCGCGCGTGCGCGACTTCAGCTGGTCGTAGAAGTCGAGCACGATCTCGGCCAGCGGCATGTCGTACACCACCTGCTGGCGGTTCTCGATGGGCGTCATGGTCACGAACGACCCGCGGCGCTCCTGGCACAGCCCCATCACGGCCCCCACGAAGTCCTGCGGCACCAGCATGGTGCACCGCACGTAGGGCTCCTCGATGATCTCGATGTGGTTGGGGCTCGGCAGGTCGACGGGCGAGCGCACCTCGAGCACCTCGCCCGACGTGGTGGTGACCTCGTACTCCACGTTCGGCGTGGTGGTGATGAGGTCGAGGTCGTACTCGCGCTCGAGCCTCTCGCGGATGATGTCCATGTGCAGCAGGCCGAGGAACCCGCAGCGAAAACCAAAACCCAGCGCCTGTGATGTCTCGGGCTCCCACACGAGCGAGGCGTCGTTGAGCGAGAGCTTCTCGAGGGCGTCGCGCAGGTCGGGGTAGTCGTCGGCATCCACGGGGAACAGCCCGCAGAACACCATGGGCTTGGCCTCGCGGTACCCGGGAAGGGCCTCGGACGCCGGTGAGCCCGCGAGGGTGAGGGTGTCGCCCACGCGAAGGTCCACGAGGCTCTTGAGACCGGTCACGATGTACCCGCTCTCCCCCGCGACGAGGTGCCCGACGGGGGTCTGGGCGGGCGACATCACGCCAACCTCCTCGGCGGAGAAGTCGCTGCCCGTGGCCATGGCGCGCACCTGCTGGCCCGTCTTCAGCTCGCCGTCCATCACGCGCACGAACGCCACCACGCCCCGGTACTGGTCGTACACCGAGTCGAACACCAGGGCGCGCAGCGGCGCCACCGGGTCGCCGGCGGGCGGCGGCATGCGGGTGACGATGGCCTCGAGCACCTCCTTCACGCCCTCGCCCGTCTTGGCGGAGATGCGCAGCACGTGCTCCGGGTCGTCGCCGATGAGGTCGGCCAGCGCCCGCGCGTGCAGGTCGGGGTCGGCGGCGGGCAGATCGATCTTGTTCAGCACCGGCACCAGCTCGAGGTCGCCCTCGATTGCCAGGTAGGCATTCGCCAGCGTCTGGGCCTCGATGCCCTGGCTGGCGTCCACCACCAACAGCGCGCCCTCGCAGGCCGCGAGACTCCGGGATACCTCGTATGAGAAGTCCACGTGGCCGGGCGTGTCGATGAGGTTCAGCTGGTAGGTCTCGCCGTCATCGGCCGTGTACAGCACGCGCACGGCCTGGGCCTTGATGGTGATGCCGCGCTCGCGCTCGAGCTCCATGGAGTCGAGCACCTGCTCACGCATCTCGCGGTCGCTCACGGCGCCGGTCAGCTGGAGGATGCGATCCGCGAGCGTCGACTTGCCATGGTCGATGTGCGCGATGATCGAGAAGTTCCGGATATGGCTCTGATCCACGGGCGCGACCCTATCGCAGACCGCGACGGCGACTGACCACACGGAGGATGGCCGTCATCTCGGGCATGTTCATCGCGCGTGCCGCGGCAACGATTGCCAGCAGGGTCGCGGCCATGGCGCCGCCCACGGCGATGAGCTGGGCAATGAGCGAGCGGCCGAGCGCGTCGTCGAGCACGCGCCACGTGAGCCAGCCCAGCAGGCCCGACACCAGCGCCATGCCAAGCGCCTGCACGAACCCCTCCGTGACGAAGCGCAGGTCGATCTGTCCTGTGCGCTCGCTCAGGTAGTAGACGAGCAGCAGGAACGTGGCGAGGCTGGTGATGGAGGTGGAGAGAGGGATGCCGCCCACGCCCAGCGGCTGGTACAGCAGGGCGTTGAGCGCGGCGTTCAGCAGCACGCCCGCGCCGGCGATGGCGGTGGGCACCCACGGCTGCTGCAGGCTGAAGAAGGCCCTGATCAGCAGCAGGCTGGCCCCGTTGAACACCAGGCCGATCGTGAAGAAGAACAGGGCGTCCGACGTGATGAGCGTGGAGTACGCGTCGAAGGCGCCCCGCTGGAACACCAGGCGCACCACCGGCTCGGACAGCACCATGAGGAACGCCGATGCCGGCAGCAGCAGGAAGAAGATCTGCCGGAGGCCCGATGCCACGGCGTCGCGGAGGCCGGGGAAGTCCTTGTTCGCGGCCATGCGCGAGATGGTGGGGAACAGCACGGTCGAGATCGCCACGCTGAAGATGCCCTGCGGCAGGATGTACAGGCGGAACGCGGCATCGATCGCGCGCACCGCCTGCTCGCTCACCAGCGTGGCGAAGATGCCGTCCACCACCGCATTGATGTTGATGAGCCCCAGGCCCACCGTCACCGGCAGCATGAGCACCAGCACGCGCCGCACCATGCGGTTGGCGAACCCCATGGACAGCGGGAACGGCCCGAGCCCGCGCAGGTGCGGCAGCAGGTACAGCAACTGGGCGAGGGTGCCGAGCAGGATGCCCGCCGCGTAGATCCATATGCGGTTGTCCGCGGGGGCGAACGGGGCGAACACGCCCAGGGCAACGATGATCACCGCGTTCCACAGCACCGGAACGAAGGCGGTTGGCGTGAACCTGCCCTCCGCCTGCAGCACCGCCGCCACGATTCCCGTGAGGCCGAGCAGGGGCACGATCGGGAACATGATCTGCGCGAGCCACACCACCTGGTCCTGCAGCTGCTGGTCCAGGCCCGGCGCGAACAGGGGCATCATCCACGGGGCGATGACCATGGCCACGACCGTGATGGCACCGAGCCCGAGGGTGACCACGGTCGCCAGCGCCCCCACGAGCCGCCTGGCCTCCTCCTTGCGCCCCTCCTCCTGCAGCTGCGTGTAGATGGGCACCATGGCCGCGGAGATCGCGGAGTCGGCCACCAGGCTGCGCAGCAGGTTGGGCACCTGGAACGCGATCACGAAGGCGTTGATGGCACCGATCGTGCCGAACAGGGCCGCGGCGATGATCTCCCGCACCAGGCCCGCCACGCGGCTCACGGCGGTCCAGAACGAGAAGAGGGCAGTCGACCGGCCGAGCCCGCCCCTGCCGCGGCGGCGCTGGCCGTTGTCCGTTTGGGTCACGCTCGCGGCGTCGCTTCCATCATCCGTTGCTACGATACCCGGCCGACCTACCGGAATCGGAGAATCACGCGTGGCCAACATCAAGCAGCAGAAGAAGCGCAACCGCCGTTCCCTCAAGCAGAGGGACACCAACATCCGCTACCGC
>JBIIJJ010000155.1:0-4498 GCA_044233875.1 Miltoncostaeaceae bacterium
GCGCGAACACGTTGGTGCTGCCCGTGGGCATGGGGGCGAGCGCCGCGCCGGTGCCCACCAGCGCGCCCGCGGCCTCGGCAGCGGTGCCGTCGCCGCCGAGGGTCACCACCGTGAGGGCGTCGTGCTCTTGCATGGCGAGCCGGGCCAGGTCGGCGGCATGGCCACGCTCCTGCGTGGTGAGCACCGCCCGCACCCCGAACGGGTTGAGTGCCGCAACGGCGTATTCGGTGAGGCCCGGCTGTGCTGCCGTTGATCGCGGGTTCACCAGGATCGCGATCGGATGGTCCACCGCATGGCGCGGTTCGGTCACGCGTCCCCTGTGAGCGACAACTCGAGGCGTGCGAGGAAGGCGGCGGTCAGCAGGTCGACCGCATCGGGGCGCTCGAGCTGCGGCACGTGCGCGGTGTCGGCGATCACGGCCACGGTGGCGTCGCGCAGCTCGTCGGCCAGTTCCTCGGAGAGCCATACGGGCACGAGGGGGTCGTGCTCGCCGGCGATGATGAGCGCGGGCACCTCGATGCCGTCCAGCCTGCCGCGCACGTCGTGGGCCTGCGCCGAGAGGTAGTCGGCGCGCAGGCTCTCCGGCCCCATGGAGATGACCGAGTTGGTGCCGCGACGGATGAGGTCGGCGTCGTGGTGCAGCCACGACTGCTCCACCATCCGCGCGCACTCGCCCTCGAAGTCGGTATCGATGCGGGCGATGGCATCGGCGGGCACGGGCAGCTGCGCGCCGGTGCTCACCAGCACCAGGGCCGCCACGAGGTCGGGTCGCGCGAGCGCCACCTCCAGGGCCACCGCGCCGCCCAGGGAGTGGCCGGCCATCACGAGCGGGCCGGGGATCTCCTCCATCTCGGCGATGACCCAGTCGGCCATCGCGCGGGTGCCGGCGAGCGGCGCGCCGTCGGGGTGTCCGGGCAGCGCAACGGCCAGCGCGCCCTCGAAGCGGGCGAGCTGTGGCCCCCACGACGCGGGCGTGCGGCCCGCTCCATGGATGAAGACCGGGCGGGGGGCGTCTATGAGGTCACCTCCTGCACGCCATCCATGGTAGCGACGTCGTTGGTACCCTCACCGGCCGTGGCTCCGCTCCTGCTCGCCGTGGATTTCGACGGCACCATCACCATGCGCGACACCCTGCACGTCATCGTCGACGAGCACGGGTGCGAGGGCGTGTGGGAAGCGCTCGAGCCCGACCTCCGTGCGGGCCGCATCACCATCGAGCAGGCGATGTCCACGCAGTTCGCCGAGGTCAAGGCGCCGCCGGAGGAGATCCACGCGCTCGTGCGCGATCGTGCCGGCGTGCGCGACGGCATCCACGAGCTGGTGCGGTTCGCCGAGGAGGAGGGCCACCGGCTGGTGATCATGTCGGCGGGCTTCCGATCGGTGATCGACCAGGTGCTGGGCGACCTGGGTCTCGGGCACCTGGAGGTGGTGTCCAACGAGGCCATCTTCAGCGAGGATGGCTGCACGCTGGTGTTCTCGGACGACCGCGGCGAGATCTGCGAGCTGTGCGACAGGCGCTGCAAGCGCCACGCGCTGCGCGTGCGGCACGAGGGTGAGCGCATCGTGTTCGTGGGCGATGGCATAAGCGACCGCTGCGTGTCGGGCATGGCCGACCTCGTGTTCGCGCGGGCGTTCCTGGCCGAGTGGCTGGATGAGCGCGGCGAGCCCTACGTGCCGTTCGAGGACTTCCACCAGGTCATCGAGGTCGTGCGGGCGTTCGAGCGCGGCGAGAAGGTGGCGGCGTGAGCGGCTGGAAGCCGGTGGGCCCGGCGAGCGACTGGACGCAGATGGAGGAGCGCGTCCTCGCCGCCTGGCGCGAGGGCGACGTGTTCCAGCGCAGCGTGGATGAGCGCCGCGGCGCCGACCCCTATGTGTTCTACGAGGGCCCGCCCACGGCCAATGGCCGGCCGGGCTCGCACCACGTGCTCTCGCGCGTGTTCAAGGACATCTTCCCGCGGTTCCACACCATGCGCGGACGCTACGTGGAGCGCAAGGCGGGATGGGACTGCCACGGCCTGCCCGTGGAGCTCGAGGTGGAGAAGCAGCTCGGCATCAGCGGAAAGCCCGAGATCGAGGCCTACGGCATCGCGGAGTTCAACGCGAAGTGCCGGGAGTCGGTGAGCCAGTACCTCGATGAGTGGGAGCGCCTGACCGAGCGCATCGGCTTCTGGGTGGACACCTCGCAGGCGTACCGCACCATGGACACCGACTACGTCGAGAGCGTGTGGTGGAGCCTGGCCACGCTATTCGACAAGGGCCTGGTGTACGAGAGCGACAAGGTGGTGCCCTACTGCCCGCGCTGCGGTACGGCGCTGAGCAGCCACGAGGTTGCCCAGGGCTACAAGGACGTCACCGACCCGTCCATCTACGTGAAGTTCCCGTTGGAGAACGGCACGTCGCTTCTCGTGTGGACGACCACGCCCTGGACGCTTCCCGCGAATCAAGCAGCCGCCATCAATCCGCACACCGACTACGCGGTGGTGGTCGATGGCGATGAGCGCCTGGTGATGGCCGAGGCGCTGGTGCCGACCGTGATGGGCGAGGGCGCCGTGGTGGAGCGCACCATGCCCGCGTCGGAGCTGGCCGGGCTCACCTACGAGCCGCCGTTCGGCGTCATCCCGGGCAGGCACATGGTGGTGCTGAGCGACTTCGTCACCACCGACGACGGCACGGGCATCGTGCACATCGCACCGGCCTTCGGCGAGGACGACATGCGCGCCGCGCGCGAGCACGGGCTCGACGCACCCAACCCGGTTGATCGCCAGGGCCTGTTCACCGCGAAGGTGCCGCAGGCCGAGGGCGTGTTCGTGAAGGACGCCGACCGCACGCTCATCGCCGACCTCGAGGGCCGCGACCGCGTGTTCCGGGAGAAGCCGTACGAGCACTCCTACCCGCACTGCTGGCGCTGCAGCACCCCGCTCCTCTATTACGCCAAGCCGTCGTGGTATATCCGCACCACCGACATGCGCGACCGCATGATCGAGCTCAACAAGAACGTGGGCTGGCACCCCGAGCATGTGCGCGACGGCCGCTTTGGCCGCTGGCTCGAGGGCAACGTGGACTGGGCCATCTCGCGCGAGCGCTACTGGGGCACGCCGCTGCCGTTCTGGCGCTGTGACGACTGCTCCGAGGTCACCGCCATCGGCTCGTTCGAGCAGCTGCGCGAGCGCGCGGCGGGCGAGGTGCCCGACGAGCTCGACCCCCACCGCCCCTACGTGGACGACATCGCCATTCGCTGCCAGTGCGGCGGCACGGCCCACCGCGTGCCCGAGGTGGCCGACGTGTGGTTCGACTCCGGCGCCATGCCGTTCGCGCAGCACCACCACCCGTTCGAGGGCCCCGACGACCTCTCGGGTCGCTTCCCTGCGGACTTCGTGTGCGAGGCGCTCGACCAGACCCGTGGCTGGTTCTACTCGCTGCTTGCCGAGGGCGCGCTGCTGTTCGACGAGGCGCCCTACCGCAATGTGGTGTGCCTGGGGCTCATCCTCGATGGCGAGGGCCAGAAGATGAGCAAGTCGAAGGGCAACGTGGTGGAGCCCTGGACGGTCATCGACCACGCGGGCGCCGACGCCTTCCGCTGGTACCTGTTCACGGCCCAGAGCCCGTGGGAGTCGTTCCGCTTCAGCCTGGATGTGGTGGACGAGACCCGCCGCCGGTTCCTCTTCACCCTGTGGAACACCTATGCATTCCTGGTGACCTACGCCGCGCTGCCCGACGGCTGGACGCCTGGCGACCCGGCACCGCCCGTGGAGGAGCGGTCGGCCATGGACCGCTGGGCGCTGTCGCGCCTCGATGCCACCGTGGAGCATGTGACCGCCCGGCTGGCCGACTACGACCCCACCAGCGCCGGCCGCGCCCTCGAGGACCTCGTCGACGATCTCTCCAACTGGTACGTGCGCACCTCGCGCCGCCGGTTCTGGCGCAGCGACGATGCAGCCGACACCGCCGCGGCCTTCGCCACGCTGCATGAGTGCCTCACCACCATCTCGCTGCTGGTGGCGCCCTTCTGCCCGTTCGTGGCGGATGAGATGTGGGGCAACCTGGTGGCGGCGCACGACGCCTCGGCGGCGCCCAGCGTGCACCTTGCCGACTGGCCCGCCCCCGCCGGCCGCCGCGACGAGCAGCTCGAGCTCGCCATGGGCGCCGCCATGGAGGCCACCACGCTCGGCCGCTCGGCGCGCAAGGAGGCCAAGCTGAAGGTGCGCCAGCCCCTGCAGGAGGCCGTGATCGCCTGCCCGCCCGCCACGGCCCGGGTGCTCGAGGCGCTCTCCGGCATCGTGGCCGAGGAGCTCAACGTGCGCGACGTGCGGTTCGTCACCGACGCCGGCGGCCTGGTGCAGGTGAGCCTCAAGCCGAACTACCGCACCCTCGGGCCCCGCATGGGCAAGGAGATGCCCGCGATGGCCGAGGCCGTGGCGGCCCTCGACCCCACGGCCACCGTGCAGGCGCTTGACGCCGGCGAGTCGGTGACGGTCACCGTGGCGGGCCGCGATGAGGT
>JBIIJJ010000156.1:0-4474 GCA_044233875.1 Miltoncostaeaceae bacterium
CCCGACGGCCTCGGCATCTCGGCCCGCTCCATCGCCGTCTCCACCGCCGGCTGGGTGCCCGGCATCGAGGAGCTCGTCTCCTTCGACATCCCCGTGCGCCTCGCGCTCTCCCTCCACGCGGCCGACGACCGAACCCGCTCCGAGCTCATGCCCATCAACAACCGCTGGCCCATCGCCAACGTCCTCGCCGCCTGCCGCCGCTACGCCGATCGCACCGGCCGCCGTGTCTTCATCGAGTACCTGCTCCTCGACGGCGTCAACGACTCCGTCGCCGACGCCGGCCGCCTCGCCGCCCAACTCCGCGATGGCCGCTTCCACGTGAACCTCATCGAGTACAACGCCACCACCGGCGTGTACCGCGGCTCTCCGCCCGATCGCGCTCGTCGCTTCTCCGAGGCCCTCCAGGACGCCGGGCTGCATCCCTCGTTCCGGCGCTCGCGCGGCGCGGACATCGCGGCCGCCTGCGGGCAGTTGGCCAACACGGGTGCCTGACGCACTGACGGGCCCCCGGGCCCCGGGCGCTCGGCGTACTGCGGTGGCGAACCGTCGCGAAACGGGATCGGCATTTGCGGGGGCCGCAAATGCGGGATCCCCGGCTCCGATGTTCCCCACCGCAGTACGCCGAGCGCCCTCTGCGTCGCGGGCGCCCTCTGGGCGTCAGGCCTGCAGGGCCTCCGCGCCCGGGGCCGCGAGCACCACGTCGTATTCGCGCACGTCGTACTCGGCCACGCCCTCGATCACGTAGGGGTCGGCCGCGATGATCTCATCGACCTTGGCCCGGTCGACACCGACGGCGACCAGGAGGCCTCCCTGGAGGGGGACCTCCCGGCCCGCCGCGATGAAGTGGCCTGCCTCTGCGTTCTCGCGCACCCACACCCGGTGGGCGTCGAGGTGCACCTCCACCTCGTCCACCGGCTTCGTGTAGCGGCCCAGCAGCAGGAACACCGGGGCTACGCCCTGCAGGCGCTGAGCGAGGCGATCAGGCGCTCGGCGTCCGGCTGCTCGAGCGGGTGCACCTGGTCGACGTCGACGATGACGCCGTCGGCGTCGATCACGTACGTGCAGCGGCCCGCCACGCCGAAGTTGTCGATGTAGACGTCGTACAGCCGGGCGACCTCGCCCTTGGGGTGGAAGTCCGCGCAGAAGGTGACGTTGTCCGCGCCGAGCTGCGCCTTCCAGGCCTGCAGCGACCCCTGGCCGTCGACGCTCACGCCGACGACCCTGGCTCCCTCGAAGGCACCTGCATCATTCGCGATGGGGGTGAACCAGTCCGTGCACACCGGCGAGAACGCCGCCGGGAAGAAGTTGAGGTGCACCGGGGTGCCCCGCAGCGACGACAGCGTGAACTTCTCGCCGGAGTCGTCGGTGAGGGTGAAGTCCGGCGCTTCGGTGCCGATTTCGAGAGCCATGGTTTTCCTGCCGATTCACTTGAGGGGAGCGGAACGTCCGGGACGGTACCGCGCGGCATGCCGGAGGGCGGCGGGACCCGGCGGTAGGGTGGGGCCCATGAGCAACCCCGAGCGCACCCGTCGTCGCCTGCCATCCGGCCCGCCCGTGGGCGGGTGGGGATTCGGCGCAGCCGGAATCCCGCCCGGCTTCTGGATCGGGCTGTCGGCGATCCTGATGGTGGTGTCCATCGTGCTGCTGGCCACCGACTACACCGGCTACGGCGCACTGCTGCTGGTGCTGGCGTTTGCTGCCGCGGTCAACCTGATCCCGTGACCACCGACGCCGCCGCGCTTGCCGAGGCACTGCGCGAGGCACGGCCCGACGCCGAACCCCACGACCTGGGCGCCGAGGAGCTCGATGCCCTCGTGGCGGAGGTGGGCGGTGATCCCTCCGACCACGACCTGGTGGGCCGCGCGATCGTGGAGTGGGAGCGCCTGCTCCCCTAGGGGCCGACCACCAGCGGCCGGTCCACGGGGGTGAGGCCGAGCCGGGTGAACAGCGCGGAGGAGAGCGCCTGCTCCCCCTGGTCCCGTGATCCACCCCCGCCCTCGGCCGTGATCGACGTGGCGGGCACGTCGGGCGCTCCGCAGGCGCTCATGCGGGCGAACCACATGAGGTCGGGGTCGACGTTCAGGCCGATGCCGTGCATGCTCACGCCCTCGGCCACGCGTATTCCCACGCTCCCCAGCTTGCGCCCCTGCACGTAGGTGCCCATGCGCTCGTGATCGCTCTCCGCACCAGGCACGCCGCAGGCGTGGCAGGCATCGGTCATGGCGTCCACGAGGGCCTCCACGAAGCGCCGCACGCCGGGTCCCCGGCGGAGGTCCATGATCACGTAGCCGGTCACCTGCCCCGGCCCATGCCATGTCATCTGCCCGCCGCGGTCGCTTGCCAGGCACGTGGCGCCGAGCATGGCCAGCTCGTCATCCGTGATGAAGAGGTCGTCGCGGGTTCCGTGGCGGCCGTAGGTGTAGACGGGGTCGTGCTCCAGCAGCCAGATGATCGCGGGGCTGTCGCCCGACCGTACGAGGCCCGCCAGGCGCCGCTGCTCGTCCCAGGCCTCGATGTAGCCGATGCGCTCGGTGCGCGCGAGCAGCGCCGGGCGCATCACACCAGCAGGGCGGCGGGGTGCTCCAGCAGCTCGGCCACCCGCCCCAGGAACGTGGCGGCCTCGGCCCCGTAGGCGATGCGGTGATCCACCGACAGCGACAGGGTCATGATGTCGCGCACCACCACGTGGCCATCCACCACCACCGGGGTGGGCACGGCCCGGCCCACGGCGAGGATCGCCGCCTCGCCGGGGTTCACCACGGCATGGAAGCGGTCGATGCCGAACATGCCGAGGTTGCTCACCGAAATCGCCGAGCCCTCGAGCTCATCCGGCCGCAGATCGCCGGCACGCCCCCGGGTGGCGAGGTCGCGCACCTCGGCGGCGATGGCCGGCACGCCCTTGGCATCGGCATCACGGATGACCGGCACGATCAGGCCGCCGGGCACGGCCACCGCCACGCCCACGTCGATGGAGCCCGGCACCACGAAGGCATCATCCTCGAGCCGCGACACCATGTCCGGGCGCTCGCGCACGGCCATGGCCACGGCGCGGATGACGAAGTCGTTCACGCTGGGCCGGTTGGCCTCCGGCAGGGCCACGCGCAGGTCGGCCCGCGCCGCTGCCAGCGCGGTGGTGTCGACATCCCGCTCCAGCACGAAGTCGGGAATCGCGTTGGCCAGGTCCATGCGCTTGGCGATGGTCTTCTGCAGCCGCGTGAGAGGAGTGCGCCGCCCAGCGGGCCACGGCCCGGTGTCGGGTGCCGAAGGAGGCCTGGGTGGGGCCGGCGGGGCGACGGATGCGACGGGCGTTACCTGGGGGACAGGTGGGCCCGAGGGTCCGTCGGCGAATGCCGGCGGGGGCCCCGCGGACCCGCCTGTCCCGTCACGGAGCGCCCCTTCGACATCCGCCTTCACGATGCGACCACCGGGGCCGGTGCCGCGGATGGTGGTGAGGTCGATGTCGTGGCGGGCGGCGAGTGTGCGGGCGAGGGGTGATGCCGGCGGTGCGGCGGATGCCGGGGTGACGTCGGTGGGTGTGAAGGCGCTGGCGATGGAGTCGGCGGTGCCGTCATCGGCGGTGGGAATGCCCTGGGCGTCCCCGGGTGCGGGCTCTGCGGCACCGCCCGCGGCCTGTGCCGCGGTGACGGCCTCGATCTCCTGCGTGGGTGCGTCGGGCATCTCGATCACGCCGGTCACGCCCGGGTCGTCGGCCACCGCCGCGGGTGCGGGGGCGGGTGCGGTGGCGGCACCCGCGTCGCCGATCTCGGCGATGGGCTGGCCCACGTCGAGGGTGTCGCCCTCGGCCGCCACGATGCGCAGCGTGCCCGAGTCGGGGGCCTCCACCGTCATGGTGGCCTTGTCGGTCTCGATCTCCACGAGCGGCTCGCCCTTGGCCACATGGTCCCCGTCGGCCCTCAGCCACTTGAGCACCGTGCCCTCCTCCATGGTGTCGGAGAGCTTGGGCATGGTCATCGTGCTCATGCGGGCACCTCGCGGGCCATGGTGGCGAGCACCGCGGCCACCACGTCGTCGGGTTGGGGAATCGCCGCCTGCTCGAGGTTCTTCGCATACGGCATGGGAACGTCGGCGGAGTTCACCCGGCCGATGGGCGCGTCGAGCCAGTCGAAGCAGGCCTCGTACAGGTGGGCCGCCACGCCCGCGGCGATTCCGCACTCGGGCCAGCCCTCGTCCACCACCACCGCACGCGAGGTGCGCCGCACGCTGTCGGCCAGGGTGTCCAGGTCGAGCGGGCGGAAGGTGCGCGGGTCGATCACCTCCACCTCGATCCCCTGCGCGGCCAGTGCCTCCGCCGCTGACAGCGCAACCCACACCATGCGCGAGTGGGCGATGACCGTGCAGTCGCGCCCGGGGCGCCGCACCACGGCCTGGCCGAAGGGGATGAGGTCGTCCTCGCCGCCCACCGGGCCCTTCTTGCCGTAGAGCCCCTCGCTCTCGAGGAAGATCACCGGGTCGT
>JBIIJJ010000028.1:0-12495 GCA_044233875.1 Miltoncostaeaceae bacterium
CGATCGTGGCCGCGTGTCGGTGCTCGCGCGCACCCGCCCGAACCTGCTGGTAACCCGCACGTTCAGCAAGGCGTACGGCCTCTGCGGCCTGCGCGTGGGCTACGGCGTGGGCTCGGTCGAATGGATTCGCGCACTCGACGCCGTGCGCCAGCCCTTCAACACCAACCAGCTCGCGCAGGTGGCTGCGCTCGAGAGCCTCAGGCACCCGGCGGCCATCCAGGCACGCGTGGACGAGGCCATTTCAGAGCGCGATCGCGTGTCGGATGCGTTGCGCCAGATGGGCGTGCCCTTTACCCCGAGCCACGGCAACTTTATCCTCATGGAGCCGCCTGACCCGGGAATGGAAGCCCGCGTCCTGCACGAGGCGCTCCTGCGCAGGGGCGTGATCGTGCGCGATGGCTCCGCCCTGGGGTGCCCCGGCACCCTGCGCGTGACCATCGGGGCGCCACACGAGAACGATGCATTCCTCGCCGCGCTCGCGGCGGTCGCAGGTATCCACACACACTCATAGGGGACTCTTCGCAGCCATGATGATCGTGATGAAGGAAGGCGCGAGCGACGGCCAGATCCAGGCCATCGTTGATCGCGTGACCGCCGCTGGGGCGCAGGCCCACGTGTCGCGCGGTGAGTTCGTCACCGTCATCGGTGCGATCGGCGACGACCGCGAGATGATCGCCCAGCTCGACCTCGAGGGACTGGACGGCGTCGAGCGCGTGGTGCCCATCCTCAAGCCCTACAAGCTGGTGTCGCGGGAGTTCCGCCACGGCGACCTGCCGGTGGTGGTCGATGGCGTCAAGACGGGCGGCGGATCGTTCTGCCTCATCGCGGGCCCGTGCACGGTGGAGACCCGCGAGCAGACGCTCGACACCGCCCGCGTGGTCAAGGCGGCCGGCGCCGCCATGCTGCGCGGCGGCGCCTACAAGCCGCGCACCTCGCCGTACACCTTCCAGGGGCTCGGCAAGCCCGCCCTGGAGATCCTGGCCGAGGCCAAGGAGGAGACCGGCCTGCCCATCGTCACCGAGCTCATGGACGTGCGCCAGCTCGACGACGTGCTCGAGGTGGCCGACGTCATCCAGCTGGGCGCGCGCAACATGCAGAACTTCGACCTCATGCGCGAGGTCGGCCGCACCGACAAGGCCGTGCTCCTCAAGCGCGGGCTTGCCAACACCATCGAGGAGTGGCTGCTCTCGGCGGAGTACATCGCCAAGGAGGGCAACGAGCGCATCATGCTGTGCGAGCGCGGCATCCGCACGTTCGAAACCGCCACGCGCTCCACGCTCGACCTCTCGGCCGTTCCCGTGGCCAAGAACCTGTCGGCACTGCCGGTGATCGTCGACCCCTCGCACGCGATGGGCCGCCGCGACTTCATCCTGCCCATGGCGCGTGCCGCCGTGGCCGCGGGTGCCGACGGCCTCATCGTCGAGGTTCACCCGTCACCCGAGCACGCGCTGTGCGACGGCCCGCAGGCGCTCTACTCCGACACCTTCGGGGCCTGGGTGGAGGACGTCAAGCGCGTGGTCGACCTCATGGGCCTGGTGATGGCGGGCGGCGAGCCCGTGGCCGCCGGGGTCTAGGTGGGCACGACCGGGCTGGGCGGCCCGGTCGCCCTGATCGGCACGGGGCTCATCGGCGGTTCGCTTGGCCTCGCGCTGCGCGAGAGCGGCGTGGCGTCGGACGTGCGGGGGTTCGACCCGGCCCCGGGTGCCGCGCAGGCCGCGCTCGAGCGCGGCGCCATCACCGTTCAGTGCGACGACGTGGCGCAGGCCGTGGATGGCGCCGAGATCGTGGTGGTGTGCGCGCCGGTGGGGGAGATACCCGGCCTGGTGCAGCAGGTGCTCGCCACCGCAGGCGAGGGCACGGTGGTCACGGACGTCGGCTCCGCCAAGAGCGAGGTGCTGAACCAGCTGAGCCCCGCGGAGCGCGAGCGCTTCTGCGGCGGGCATCCGGTGGCCGGCGGCGAGCGCTCGGGCATGGTCGGCGCCCGCCCTGATCTGTTCGCGGGGGCCACGTGGTTCCTCACCCCGACGGGCGAGACCCGGCCCGACCTGCTCGCGCGGGTGCACGGCATGGTGTCCGCCATCGGCGCCGTACCCGTGGCTGTCGATGCCGAGGTGCACGACCACCTGATGGCCCTGGTGTCGCACCTGCCTCACGTGATGGCATCGGTGCTCATGCGGCAGGCGGTGTCCACCGCGCCCCAGGGGCGCGAGGCCCTGCGCTCGGCGGGGCCGTCGTTCCGCGACCTCACCCGCGTCGCCGGCGCCAACCCCGCGCTCTGGGCCGACATCCTGCTCAGCAACCGTGACGCCGTGCTGGCCGAGACCCGTCGCCACCGGGCCGACCTGGCCGAGGTGGAGGCCGCCCTCGAGAGCGGCGATCGCCAGTGGCTGGAGGGGTTCTTCGGAAGCGCTGCCGAGGGCAGGCAGCGCCTGCTGGCCCAGGAGGATGCCGTGGGTGGCGATGTCGTGCGACTCACCGTCGCCGTGCCGAACCGCCCCGGGGTGCTCAGCGAGATCGCCACGGCGCTCGGCCACGCGCACATCAACATCGAGGACCTGCACCTCAGCCCGGCGCGCGCCGACGAGCCCTCGGGAACCCTCAGCCTCGACATCGCCGGCGACATGGCCGTGGCGCGCGCGGTGGACCTCATCCGCGAGAAGGGCTTCCGGGTCAGCTGACGCCCCCGCGGTGCGATCTGCCCGCACGGCGCCGAAGTTCGTCGTGACGGCGCGGGCGCGCCCTAACCTTGCCCGGTGACGTCAGACGGGGGAGGGGCAATGGGCATCTTTGGCTTTGGAAACGCGGCGATGGTGTCCGAGCAGGATGCCCTGCCAGGGCGAAGCGAGACCATCCGCGTACCTGCGGCGCATGAGGTGCTGGGCAACCCCTTGCTGCCGCCGTTCCCCGACGGCCTCGAGCAGGTAGTCGTCGGCATGGGCTGCTTCTGGGGCGCCGAGCGCATGTTCTGGACCCAGCCGGGCGTGTGGACCACCGCCGTTGGGTATGCGGGTGGGTTTACCCGCAACCCGCTGTATGAGGAGGTCTGCACGGGGCGCACGGGACACACCGAGGTCGTCCTCGCCGTGTTCGACCCGGCCGTCACCTCATATGCAGAGATGCTGCGTGTGTTCTGGGAGGGCCACGACCCCACCCAGGGCCTGCGCCAGGGCAACGACGTGGGCAGCCAGTACCGCTCGGCTATCTACTGGGCCGACGATCGCCAGCGGCAGATCGCCGAGGCATCGCGCGACATGTTCCAGCAGGCGCTGGACGCCGCGGGTGCCGGGCCCATCACCACGGAGATCGCCCAGGCGGGGCCCTTCTACTACGCCGAGGGCTACCACCAGCAGTACCTCCACAAGAACCCGGGCGGGTACTGCGGGCTGGGCGGCACGGGCGTGTCGTGCCCGGTCGGCATCGCCGAGCTGGCCTGACCTCCGTGGAGGGCCTCCGGGCGCCGCGGCCCCTCATCGCCGCCGACTTCGACGCGGCACGCGCGGTGGCCGACGACTGGTTCGGGCACCCGGTGGGACTCACCCTGCACCGGCTGTTCTTCGATCAACTGGGGCCGCACGGGGTGTGGATCGAGCGGGATGACGGTGCCCCTGCGGGCTTCCTGCTGGGTCTCGTGAGCGAGTCGGAGCCTGACCTCGCGTACGTGCACCTGCACGCGGTCGACCCGGCGCTGCGGGGGCAGGGCGTGGGCGCCGCGCTCTACCGCGCCTTCGGTGAGCGCGCCATGGCCGGGGGCTGCACGCGCATCCGGGCGCTTGCCGCACCGCGCCGCGAGGGGTCGGTCGCCTTCCACCGCGCGCTCGGGTTCGAGGGTCCACTGGTGCAGGGCTACCTCGGCCCGGGCGAGGATCGCATCGTGTTCGAGCGCTCGCTGCCGATCCCGCCGCCGTGACCGCGCTTCCCACGCCCGATGCCGGCGGCGAGGCCGCGTTCGTAGCCGAGCACCTCGACGGCCTCTTCTCGGGGGATGTCACGCGGTCGCAGAGGTTCCGTGGTGGGCAGTCGGCGGCCGACGCGGCGCTCGAGGCGTTCGACGTGCGCGGCTACGCATCACGGCGCAGCGAGGTATGGCCCCCGTCCGCACGCGGCGCCTCGGGGCTCTCGCCGTGGATCCGCCATGGGCTCATCACCCTGCCGCGTGCGTGGGCCCACGTGGAGGGCGGCCCTGCACGCGATGTCAAGCGCTTCCGTGACGAACTGCTGTGGCAGGAGTACGCGCGCCACGTCTACGCGCGGCTGGGGCCCGGCATCGGGCGAAACCTGCGGGCGGGCCAGGTTGCGGAGCACGGGTCGAGCCCCGCGCATGCCCTCGACACGCGCATGGCGTGCATCGACCTGGTGGTCGGCGAACTCGACCGCGACGGGTGGATGGTGAACCAGTCGCGCATGTGGATCGCCTCGCAGTGGAGCGTGCGCCACGGCATTGCATGGCAGCGAGGCGAGCTCTGGCTGCGCCGCCGCCTGCTCGACGGCTCCCGCGCCGCCAACGCCCTGGGATGGCAGTGGACGGCGGGCACGGCCACGGGGCGGCGCTACGGGTTCTCGCGCCAGCAGGTGGAGCGCCGGGCCCCCGGCGTCTGCGCCGGGTGCGCCCTCTCGCAGGCATGCCCGATCGGCGCATGGCCTGATGACGGGGCGACGGAGTGGACCCCGCCGTCACCCCTCCTCAAGCGGGACCCCGACCATGAGGCCACCGCCGGTCCGCTGGCGCCCGAGGGCCTCGACGAGCCGGATGCGGTCTGGATCACGGCCGAGTCGCTGGGGGACGACGACCCGGCGCTGGCCGCGCACGCAGACCTGCCGGCCGTGTTCGTATTCGACGAGGGCTATCTGAAGCGGTTCATGCCCGAGGCCAAGCGACTGATCTTCATCGCCGAGTGCCTCGCCGATCTCGCCACGCGGCGGCCGGTGGAGGTGCACCGCGGCGACCCCATCGAGGTGTTCGCCGGTCGCCGGGTGGCCGCCACGTACGCGCCGGTGCCCGGGTGGCGCCGGCGCGCCGCGGCAATCGGGCCGGTCGTGGTGCATCCATGGCCGTGGCTCAGGCGCCCCGGCGCCGGCAGCGTCAGTTCGTTCAGCGCCTGGCGTGGCGGCGGGGGGCAGCGCGGCGGTGCGCGCCGGGGCCGACGTCGCCCCTCAGGCGGGTAGGCCACCAAGAAACTGCCCGATGACCCTGCTCAGAGACCCCCCGCGCCAGGCGAGCGGGCTCTGGTCGGGGTCTTCCACCACGAACTCCGCACCCGGGATGAGCTCGGCCCAGCGCTCGGCGATGCGCATGGGGTGCTCCGGATCGAGCCGGTCACGGCTTCCGACGACCAGCGTGGGGCAGGCGATGGCCCGCAGGGCGTCCTCGCCGTCGAACGCGGCGCCCGCCGGCGTGTGCCGCAGGCACGCGGCCACCGCACCGGGGTGCTCGTGCCGCGCCAGCCGCTGGCGCATGACGGTGCGGATGAGCTCCAGGCTGGAGGGGTCAACGCCCGGATCTCCGTAGGCCTTCACGAAGCCGTCGGGGCCATCCGCCTCCAGGCCCGCCGCGAGGCGCTCCCAGCGGGCGGGGTCGGTCGTGGGGTGGCCCAGGTGCGCCGGCGTGATTGCCACCAGCGCACGCACGCGGGATGGGTGCGTGAGAGCCAGCGCCGCGCCCACGGCTGATCCCATCGACATCCCCACCACCGCCGCGCGTGCGACCCCGCGGTCATCCATCACGCGCACGGCGTCCTCCACCAGTGCTGCGTAGCCGTATGAGTCGGGGGTGGGCCCGGGGCTGCTCTGCCCGTGCCCCCGCGAGTCGTAGGCGATCACGCGAAAGCCGTCGCGCTGCAGCGCGTTTGATCCGTGCAGCACGTACCGGCGGGTGGCCGAGAGCCCGTGCAGCAGAAGAACCGGTACGCCATCGCCGTCGTCGTCGCCGCGCAGCGATACGCCGCCACCGGTCACCTCGAATTCGCTCACGCGGCCTGCTCCAGCACCTCGAAGAGGCTCTCGGCATGGCGCTCCACGAAGGCCGGTCCCACCCCCTTCACCTCGAGCAGCGCAGCGGGGGACGACGGGCGCCGCACCGCGATGCTGCGCAGCGCAGCGTCGGCGCACACCGTGTAGGCGGGCTTGCCGTCGGCCCGCTCACGCCGCCACGTGCGCAGGAGCTCGAACATCTGCTCGTCCTCGGGGGCGAGGTCGGGCTCGTCATCAATTGCAGCGGGGGTCCGCGTGCCGGCCGTGCGGCCCACGGTGGCCACTTCGGGTGCGGCATCCGGCATGGGCTCGCACACGTCGCAGCAGCGACCCGTGGGCGCGCCCGGGGCGGCGTCACCGAAGTGGTCGAGTATGCGCTGGCGACGGCACGACGCCGACTCCACGTAGTCGTTGATGGCCCGGTAGGCCGTCCACGCCCGGTCGCGGGCCACCCGCGCGCCGTCGCCATCGCCGCTGTGCTGGTTGGCGAACCTGATCAGGCGTCCGAGGTCGGCGCGCATTGCCAGCAGCACCGCACGCCCCGGCAGGCCGTCACGCCCGCCGCGGCCGGCCTCCTGGTAGTAGCCCTCGAGTGAGGTGGGAATCGACCAGTGCCACACGCCGCGCACATCGGAGCGGTCGATGCCCATGCCGAATGCGTTCGTGGCGGCGATCACGTCGGCCTCGCCCGACATGAAGGCGTCCTGCGCACGCATGCGGTCGTCATCGGGCATTCCCGCGTGGTAGCCCACGGCCTTGAAGCCCCGCTGGGCAAGGCCCTCCGCAACTTCCTCGGTGGCCTTGCGCGTGCCGCAGTACACGATTGCGGGCGTGCCCCCGGGTGCGGAGAGGCCCTGCTCGAGCATTGCCCACTTGCGCGCCACGGCGCCGCGCCCATCCAGCCGCACCACGTCGAACGTGAGGTTGGGGCGGTCGAACCCCGTGCGCACGGTCACCGGGTCGCGCAGGGCGAGCCGCCGGGTGATCTCGTCAGACACCGCCGGCGTGGCCGTTGCCGTGAGCGCCATCACGGCCCGTGGCTCCAGCTCATCGCGCAGGCGGGCCAGTTGCAGGTACTCGGGCCGGAAGTCGTGGCCCCACTCCGACACGCAGTGCGCCTCGTCGATCGCGAGCAGGTCAACGGGGTTTGCCTTGACGGCTCGAACGAATGCCTCGTGGGCAAAGCGCTCGGGGGCGCAGAGCACGAGGCGCACATCGCCGCCGGCGATGGATGCGATGGCGTCGTGCATCTCGCGCCCCGACTGCAGGCTGGTCACCATGGCAACGGGCAGGCCGGCGGCCGCCAACCGGTCGTGCTGGTCCTGGATGAGGGCGATGAGGGGGCTCACCACGACCGTCAGCCCGCCGCAGGCGAATGCCGGCGCCTGGAAGCACAGCGACTTGCCCGAGCCCGTGGGCATGACCACCAGCGAGTCCGTGCCGGCGAGTGCCGCGAGGATCGGCCGGTCCTGGCCGGGGCGCAGCGCGTCGACACCCATCTGCGCGAGCACGTCGCGCAGGGGCCTTGGGTCGGTGCCGCGCGGATTCACGGGCGCGTCGAGCGCGTCGCGGCGGGCCCTGAGGGGGGCGGCGATGCGCCCCAGCGCCGCCCTGGCCTCGCCATGCAGGTCGCGCCAGTCGTCACGCAGGCGGTCGAGCAGGCGGTCGGAGATCGCGGCGTCGTCGGCCGGGAGGGTGCCGGTTGCCTCCGCGCGCGCGATCACGTGGGCCAGGTCGGCCACCGGGTCCACGGGAAGGTGCGGCAGGGCGCTCACGGGCGGCCGAGGGTAGCGCCCCTGCCGGACCCCTAGGATTGCGCCCCGATGAGCAGCCTCACCTTCCGCCCGGCCCGAGCCGTCGCGGGCACGATCGCCGTGCCTCCCGACAAGTCGATCACCCACAGGTCATTCCTGCTCGGGGCCATCTCCGACCGGGCGGTGGTCATCGACGACCCACTGGTGTCGGAGGACACCGAGGCCACCCTCGCGGCGGTGAGGGCCTTGGGGGCGGGCGTGGAGGGCCACATCGCCTCCGGGCGCGTGGTGGTGACCGGGCGTGGGGTGCGAGGCCTGGTGCCGCCCCCGGTCATCGACTGCATGAACGCGGGAACCCTCATGCGCCTGGTCGCGGGCATCCTGGTGGGGCAGCCCCCGTCGGACGTCACCGTGCTCGACGGCGACGCGTCGCTGCGCCGCAGGCCCATGGGCCGCGTGGCCGATCCGCTGTCGGCCATGGGCGCCGCGGTCATCCCCGCGGAGGGCGGCACGCCCCCGCTCGCCGTGCGCCCGGGGCTCCCACTGCACGGAATGGTGCACGAGCTGCCGGTGGCGAGCGCCCAGGTGAAGAGCTGCCTGCTGCTCGCCGGGCTCAATGCCGACGGCGAGACCTGGGTGCGCGAGCCCGTGCCGTCGAGGGATCACACCGAGCGCATGCTTCGCGCCGCGGGCGTCGACGTCATGGAGCGCGACGGCATGGTGGGCGTGGCCGGGCCGGTCGATGGGCTCTCGCTCCCCGACGTGCGCGTGCCGGGCGACTTCTCGTCCGCTGCCTTTGCGATCGTGGCCGGCGTGCTGCTGGGCGACCCCGCGGTGCGGGTGACGGGGGTCAACCTCAACCCCGGCCGCACCGGACTGCTCGACGTGCTGCGGCGCATGGGCGCCGATGTGCAGGTGGAGCAGGGGCCCGACGTGGCGGGGGAGCCCGCGGGCGATGTCGTGGTTCGCCGCGCCGGCATGCTGCACGCAACCGAGGTGACGGCCGGTGAGGTTCCCTCAATGGTGGATGAGATCCCCCTCGTCGGTCTGCTCGCCGCGCTCGCCGCCGGCACCACCGTGGTCAGCGGCGCGGGCGAGCTTCGCGTGAAGGAGAGCGACCGCATCCAGACCGTTGTGGAGCTGCTGCGTGCCGTCGGCGCCGATGCCGATGAGCGCGACGACGGCTTCGCGGTGCGCGGGCAGATGTCCATCGCCGGTGGCGAGGTGCACTCGCATGGCGATCATCGCCTGGCCATGCTGGGTGCGCTCGCGGGCATGGCCAGCCAGTCGGGGGTGACCGTGCACGGCATGGAGGCGGCGGCGGTGTCGTACCCGGGCTTCGTGGACGACATGACGGCCATCGGGGCGGAGACCGCGTGATCGTGGCCATCGATGGTCCGGCGGGTGCCGGCAAGAGCACCGTGGCCCGCGCCGTCGCCGAGGCCCTCGGCATCGGGTACCTCGATACCGGCGCCATGTACCGCGCGCTCACGCTGGTGGCGCTGCGCACCGGTGTTCCCGCGTCTGATGGGGCGGCCCTTGCGCAGCTCGCCCGCGAGAACCCCGTGCACCTCGAAAATGGCCGGGCCGGCGTGCGCGTGGTCATCCGTGGCGACGACGTCACCGCGGCAATCCGCGAGGCCGACGTGACCGCCACGGTGTCCGAGGTGGCTGCGCACCCGGACGTGCGCCACGAGATGGTTGCCCGCCAGCGGCAGGTCATGGCCTCGGGCGACTGGGTGTGCGACGGGCGCGATATCGGCAGCGTGGTGTTCCCGCAGGCCGAGGTGAAGGTGTTCCTCACGGCGTCTGTTGACGAGCGCGCGCGCCGGCGCCACGCCGAGCTCGTGGCCAGGGGTGAGTCGGTGGACCTGCGCGCAATCCGTGACGACGTGCAGCGGCGCGATCACGCCGATTCCTCACGGGCGGCGAGCCCGCTGGTGGTGGCCGATGGTGCCGTTGTGGTGGACACCACCGGCATGGGCATCGACCAGGTGGTGCAGCGCATTGCCGGCATGGCGCGCGGGGTGGCGGCATGAGCGACGCCCCTGAGGCCTACGACCGCCTGGGCAATCCGCAGTCGGCGGACGACGTGCACATCACCGGCTGGTGGTGGTGGATCGGGCGCAATGTGCTCTCGGTCTACTTCCGCACCAGGTACCGGGCGAAGAAGGTGCGCGGCAAGGACAACATCCCCCGCAGGGGCGGCGTTCTCATCGTGGCCAACCACATGACCAACAACGACCCCTTCCTCGTGGGGTGGTCGGCCATCCCCCGGCGCTCGTACTACATGGCCAAGTCCGAGCTGTTCGAGAGCCGGGCCCAGCGCGTGATCATCGGAACGCTCGGCGCATTCCCCATCAGGCGCGGCGGGGCCGACCGCACCGCCATGCGCATCGCCAAGGGGCTGCTGGCCCGCGGCGAGTGCGTCATCATCTTCCCCGAGGGCACGAGGTCGCGCGACGAGCGCCTGCGCAAGCCGTACCCGGGGGCCGCGTCGCTCGGCCTGCCCGACGACGTCACGGTCATCCCGGCCGCGATCTGGGGTATCCAGGAGAAGCACGGGCCATCGCGGGTCATCTTCGGGCCGCCCGTGCCGAAGGATGGCCTGGAGGGGTCGCGCAGCGAGCGTGCCGGCGGGCTCGCGCTGAGGATGATGGCGGCCATCGCGGAGCTGCTCCCCGAGATCGGCGGGCCCCGGCAGGACCCACCGACCACACTCGCCACCATGGAGGACGAGTGACCGACGACGCCGGCACGGGCGGAAAGCCCAAGGCATCGCGACCGGGGATGCCCGATCGCCCACGTGGGCGCGAGCGCCACGCGGCCCGTGGCAGCACGGTGGCGCAGGGCCAGCCCGTGGTGGCGGTGGTGGGCTACCCGAACGTGGGCAAGTCCACGCTGTTCAACCGCCTCACCGGGCGCCGCGAGGCCGTGGTCGACTCCAAGCCGGGCGCCACGCGCGACCGTCGCCAGGGCGGGGCCGAGTGGAACGGCCGGCAGTTCCAGATACTCGACACCGGCGGCATCGACGACGCCGACGAGAGCACGATGGCCCGTGACATCTCCAACCAGGCCATCCGCGCCATCGACGAGGCCGACCTCATCCTGTTCGTCGTCGATGCCGCGGTGGGCGCCACCCCCGGTGACCTCGAGGTGGCAGAGCGCCTGCGGCGCTCACGGCGTCCGGTCATCGTGGTGGCCAACAAGTGCGACAACGCCGAGTCCGAGATGCGCGCGCAGGACCTCTGGGGCCTCGGCCTCGGCGAGGTGGTGACCGTCTCGGCCCTGCACGGGCGCAACGTCGGTGACTTCCTCGACCTCCTGGTGGAGAGCCTCCCGGAGATCGAGCAGGTCGACGACGACCCGTCGCTCGATCGCCTGCCGGCCTTCTGCATCATGGGCCGCCCGAACGTGGGCAAGAGCTCCATCCTCAATGCGCTGCTCGGCGAGGAGCGCATGATCGTGCAGGACATGCCCGGCACCACCCGTGACCCCGTCGACACCATCATCGATTGGGACGACCGCGAGATCGTGCTCATCGACACCGCGGGCCTCAGGCGGCGCGGGCGCATGCGCGAGCGCGTGGAGGTGTACAGCCAGCAGCGCGCGCTCGAGGCCGCCGAGCGGTCCGACGTGGCCATCGTGGTGGCGGATGCCACCGAGGGCATCACCGAGGCCGACCTCGCCGCCTGTGACCAGGCCGCGCAGAACCACTGCGCCACGCTCCTGGCCCTGAACAAATGGGACCTCGCCCAGCCCGACCTCACCGACCTCGCCGGCCGCGTGCGGCGCAAGACCCGCCAGCACCCGCCCATCATCGCCTGCTCGGCCGCCACGGGGGAGGGGCTCGACCGCATCATCCCGGCGGCGCTGCGCCTGTACGAGAAGAGCCATACGCGCCTTTCCACTCATGACCTCAACTCGGCGCTTCGCGAACTGGCGGAGGAGCGGCCGGGTCCGCGCAAGGGCAAGCGGCGCCTCTCCATGCGCTTCCTGGTGCAGACGGGCATCGGTCCGCCGGTGTTCCGCCTCGAGGTGAACGACCGCTCGCTCATGACCCGCGACTACGGGTTCTGGCTCGAGAACCGCCTTCGCGACCGCTTCGACCTGGCGGGCGTGCCCGTGGACATCGAGGTGAGGAGCCGCAGGTGAGCGACGTCGTGGTGGTGGGCGCCGGCGCCTGGGGCTGCACCTTCGCGCGCGTCGCGGCCCTGGCGGGTGCGCGCGTCACCCTCGCGTGCCGCACAGCGGACCAGGCGGCGGTGCTGCGCGAGACGCGCCACGACCGCGTGCACCTGGGCGAGGTTGCGCTGCCCGGCGACGTGCGGGTGACCCATGTGGGCGACCCCGGGGCGCTGGAGGGCGCCGGCATCGTTGTGGTGGCAATCCCCAGCCGGGCGGTTGCCCAGCAGGCGGCTGCGCTGGCGCCGATGCTGCCCGAGGGCGCAGGGGTGCTGTCGCTCACCAAGGGGCTCGAGCCCGGCACGGGTCGCGTGCTGTCGGATGTCTGGCGCGACGTGCTTCCGCCGGGCACGCCATTCGCCGTGCTGTCGGGCCCCAACCACGCCGAGGAGATCGCCCTCGGGCAGCCTGCCGCCGCGGTGGTGAGCGGCGATCCCGAGCTGGCGGCACGCGTGCAGGCGGCGGTGTCGGGCCCGTCGTTCAGGGTGTACGTGAACGACGACCTCGTGGGCGTGGAGCTCTGCGGCGCCGCCAAGAACGTGATCGCCCTCGCCGCGGGCATGTCCGACGGCCTCGGCTTCGGCGACAA
>JBIIJJ010000157.1:0-4473 GCA_044233875.1 Miltoncostaeaceae bacterium
CGACAACGCCAAGGCCGCGCTCATCACCCGCGGCCTCGCCGAGATGAGCCGCCTGGGCGCATCAGCGGGGGCCCGGGATGCCACGTTCCGCGGGCTCGCCGGCATGGGCGACCTCATCGCCACGTGCACCAGTCGCCACAGCCGCAATCGCCGGGCCGGCGAGATGATCGCCCGCGGCATGCCCGCCGGCGAGGTGGAGCAGCAGATCGGCCAGGTCGTGGAGGGTCTCGCCACCGTGGGCAGCCTCCTCACGCGTGCAGCGGCGGCCGGGGTGGAGCTGCCCATCTCCGAGCAGGTGGCCGCCGCGGCCTTCGACGGCAGGCCACCGGCCGAGTGCCTGCGCTCGCTCATGGGGCGCGCACCCGCCTCTGAGGCGTGACAATCGGTTTGCGGTTCTGAACCGACCCTTTACCGCCTCGTTGCGGCTTCCGCGTCGTGTGGGTCTAACTTTTCCCCGGTCAACCGGCACGGAGGTTCTTCTCGTATGAGCACGTCCACCCCATCGAGGCGCATGCGGCGCCAGGTCGTCCCCGTCGTCGCGCTTGCGGCGGTGGGCGCGGCCGGCGGGCTCGTGGCCCTCAGCGGCTGCGGCGGCAGCGCGTCGGCAGGCTCCGCGCCCGCATCGATCGCCGGCTACATCCCGGCGTCGAGCCCGCTTTACGTGCAGGTGTCCACCGACACCGATGGCAAGCAGTGGACCAGCCTCAAGCGCCTCGGCGCGCTCTTCCCGGGCTTCGGCGACATGCAGGCCGACGTCGACCAGGCGCTTGCGCGCGAGGGCGTGAACTGGGAGAAGGACCTCAAGCCGCTGCTCGGCGACACCGCCGCCGTGGCCGCCGTGCAGGTGCCCGATGTCGCATCCGCCGCCCAGGGCGCGCTGGTCGACCCGGCTGCCGCCGCAGGTCGCGCCGCCGCCAAGGCCGCAGATGAGCCCATGCTCGCCGTGCTGCAGATCGCGCAGGGCAAGAGCGACGCGCTCAAGGCGCTCATCGCGAAGAACCCGTCCGGCCTCAAGGAGACCGGCACGCAGGACGGCGCCACGCTGTACGCCGACTCCACGGCGGGCGTGTACGCCGCGGTCACGGGTGAGTCGATGATCCTCGGCAGCACCGAGGCAGTGGTGAAGCAGGCGCTCGAGGTGAAGAGCAACGGCGGGGAAGCCGCGCTGTCGGGCGTGTTCCGCTTCAACGACGCCCTGGCGCTGCTGCCGGACGACGTCTTCGCCATGGCGTACATGAACCTCGACGAGGTGGGCAAGTCGGCCAGCGGCCTGGTGCCGCAGGTGGGCACGCTCGCCGGCGGCCAGATCAAGGGTGCCGCCGCGATGTCGGTGACCGCCGCCGAGGACGGCCTTCGCATGAAGGCGGTGCTGGTGGATGCCCCGGCCACCGCGAAGCAGCAGGCTTTCGCGCCCTCCCTCACGTCGCAGGCGCCTGCGGGCACGGTGGCCTACCTGGGCTTCAACCGCCTGGCCGACACCGTGCAGACCGCGCTCAACGCGGCCGGTGAGGCGGCGTCGGAGGACACCCGCAAGCAGATCGACGCCCTCACGGGCCAGCTGCCGCTGCTGCTGGGCGTGAACGTGAACGACCTGCGCAACCTCACCGGCGGCGAGCACGCCGTGGTGGTGACGGGGCAGGGCGAAATGCCCGATGTCGCGCTTGCGCTCGGCGTCGCCAACGGCGCCCAGGCCACCAAGAGCCTCACCGCGCTCTCGAGGTCCGTGCCGCTGGTCGTGCGCCAGTTCGGGTCCGACTCGCTCGAGGTGGGCAAGGCCACCGCGTTCGCCAATGGCGCGGTGAAGGGCCAGGTCATCCCGGTGAAGGACCGCAGCATCGCCTGGGGCGTGCGCGGCGACACCGCCGCAATCGGAAACGGCGTGCGCGCGGTGGGTTCGGTACTGGCGCAGCGCCCGCAGGGCGAGTCGCTCGCGGCCAACCCCGCCTTCAAGGCGGCAACCGCGGGGATGCCCGACCAGGTCACCGGCCTCGCCTACGTGGACATGAACCGGGCAACGCCGATCCTGGCCGCGAACGGGGCATTTGACGGCAAGGATGGCCAGCGCCGTCGCGCCGACCTCGCGCCCGTGCAGCAGATCGCCGCATGGAGCACCGGTGGCGACACGCCCACGGTCGAGGTGTTCGTGGGCCTCGGCAAGTAGCCGGCAGCACATCGCAGGGCAGGGCGTAAGGGCGCTCCCATTCGGGGGCGCCCTTTCCGCATGCGGCGGGGTCGTTGGTAGGGTGCCCCGCTGGATTCAAAGGCAAGGAGCCGCATGAGCGAGTACCTCTTCACCTCGGAGTCGGTCACCGAGGGTCACCCCGACAAGATCGCCGACCAGATCTCGGATGGCGTCCTCGATGCCATGCTCGCGCAGGATCCCATGTCGCGCGTGGCCTGCGAGACCCTCATCACCACCGGCCAGGTGATGATCGCCGGTGAGGTCACGACCTCCGCGCAGGTGGACATCCCCACGATCGTGCGCGACACGGTTGCCCACATCGGGTACGTCAACTCCAGGGACGGCTTCGACGCCCACTCATGCGGCGTGTCGGTGGCCCTCGACAAGCAGAGCCCCGACATCGCCCAGGGCGTGGACACCGCCTACGAGAAGCGCGCCCATGGGGAAGAGGACCGCTACGACGAGCAGGGCGCGGGCGACCAGGGCCTGATGTTCGGCTTCGCCTGCGATGAGACCCCCGTGCTCATGCCGCTGCCCATCGTGCTCTCGCACCGCATCGCCGAGCGCCTCGCGGCCATGCGCCGCGCCACCATGCCGTTCCTGCTTCCCGACGGCAAGTCGCAGGTGAGCGTGCGCTACGACGGCATCACGCCCGTGGGCGTGGACGCCGTGGTGGTGTCCAGCCAGCACACCGAGGACGTCTCGCAGGAGCTGCTGCACGACGAGATCACCCGTGAGGTCATCAAGCCGGTGCTCGACGACTTCGGCGTGTGGAACGACGACATCACGCTCTACATCAACCCGACCGGCCGCTTCGTGGTGGGTGGCCCCATGGGCGACTGCGGCCTGACCGGCCGCAAGATCATCGTGGACACCTACGGGGGCATGGCCCGCCACGGCGGCGGCGCGTTCTCGGGCAAGGATCCGTCGAAGGTGGACCGCTCCGCCGCCTACGCCGCGCGCTGGGTGGCCAAGAACGTGGTGGCCGCGGGCTTCGCCAAGCGCGCCGAGGTGCAGGTGGCATACGCCATCGGCGTGGCCCACCCGGTGTCGGTGAACGTGCAGACGTTCGGTACCGAGACCCGCCCCGAGGCGGAGATCCTCGCGTGGATCAACGAGAAGTTCGACCTGCGCCCGGCCGCCATCATCGACCGCCTCGACCTTCGTCGGCCGATCTACCAGAAGACCGCCGCATACGGTCACTTCGGGCGCACCGAGCCCGAGTTCACCTGGGAGAACACGTCCATCGGGGACGAGCAGGCTGGCTGATCCGGCGAACGGGGGGGCGGCCGCCCAGGTCGTCCCCCTCGTCGCCGCCCGCGCCCTCGACAGGGCGCTCGACTATGCGGTGCCCGCGCATCTGCAGGGCCGCGTGGTGCCGGGGGCCCTCGTGGCCGTGAGGCTCGGCCCGCGGGCCGTGCTCGGCGTGGTGATGGGTCGTGAGCCCCCCACGCACACGGGGCGCCTCGCGCCCATCGCCGGCGTGGTGGATGCCCCCGCCGTGCCGGGGGAACTGCTGGGCCTGGCCCGGTGGGTTGCGGCACGCACGCTTGCGCCCCTCGGCGCCTGCCTGCGCCTGGTGGTGCCCCCCGGTGCAGAGGGCGCCCTGCGCAAGGGCCCCGACGGCTCATGGCGCCTGGGCTCGCCCACCGGCCAGGGCCGCGAGCGCCTGGTGGTGAGGTCGGTGGAGGGCACCCCGGCTGCCGATGGCCGTCGCGCGGCCGTGCTCGACGCCCTGCGCGAGGCAGGGGGCACGCTTCCGGCTGCCGACCTCGTGCGGCTGGCGGGCACCACGATGCCCACCATCAAGCGCATGGGTGCCGACGGCCTGGTGGCAGTCACCACCGAGCGCGACGGCGCCAGCGGCCTCGACTGGTTCGGCGCGGCGCCACCGCCCGATGAGCCGCCCGTGCTCACCGAGGAGCAGGCGGCGGCGGTGGGTCGCATCACGCAGGCCATCGATGCGGATGCCACCGAGGCCCTGCTGCTGCACGGCGTGACCGGCTCCGGCAAGACCGAGGTGTACCTGCGCGCCATCGGGGAGGCGCGCTCCCGGGGCCTCTCCACCCTCGTGCTGGTGCCCGAGATCGCGCTCACCCCGCAGCTGCTCGGACGACTGCGGGCGCGGCTGGGGGAGAGGGTGGCCGTATGGCACTCGGCCCTCGCCGCCACCGAGCGGTCCGCCGAGTACCGGCGCATCTCGTCCGGTGACGCCGACGTGGTGCTGGGTGCCCGCAGCGCGGTGTTCGCGCCTCTGCGCAACCTGGGCCTGGTGATCGTGGACGAGGAGC
>JBIIJJ010000158.1:0-4405 GCA_044233875.1 Miltoncostaeaceae bacterium
CGCCCACCGGCACGCCCAGCAGGTCGGACAGCCGGGCGCCGAGGGCGGGGCTTCCGGGGAGGATCGCGATCGTGCCCCCGTCGAGGGCCTCGGCGTGATGCTTCCTGGTGTCCTTGGCGAAGGCGTTTGCCTTCTTCGCCAGCGTGATGATGGCGCCCATGCCTATGCCACCCGTGGCCCTGCGGCCCGGCTGCGCCGGGCGATGCCAAGCAGGACGCCGATGGCGACCAGGTTGGTCAGTGTGTGGCTTCCGCCGTACGACATCAACGGCAGCGGAATTCCGGTGATCGGCATGATCCCCACGTTCATCCCGATGTTAACGAAGACCTGGAACACCAGCATCGCGGTGAGGCCGGCGGCCATCAGGCGCTCCAGATCGGTGGAGGCCAATCGCATGATCACCAGCGCCCTCCAGATGATCACGAAGTAGAGGGCGATAAGCAGCCCGGCCCCCAGGAAGCCGAACATCTCGGCCACCACCGCGAAGATGAAGTCGGTGTGGTGCTCGGGCAGGAAGTCGTTGATGGTCTGCGTGGCGCCCGATGGCCCCTTGCCGAATGCGCCACCGGATCCAATGGCCACCTTGCTCTGTTCCAGCTGGTAGCCGGTCTCCGACCGGTCGCTGCCCGAATCCACGAACGCCGTGAGGCGGTCCACCTGGTACGGCTGCAACACGTTCACGCCGACGGCAGGCAATACGTAGAGCACCAGTGCGGCCAGGGCCACCACCGCGGCGCCCACGGTGAGGAAGTGGGTGATCGGCTGCCCGGCCACCCACAGGATGACCAGGGCGATGGCCGCGTACACCAGCGATGTACCGAGGTCAGGCTGCAGGAACACGATGCCGGCCGGCACCGCCACCACGAGCCCCACCAGCAGGGAGAGCCGCGCGGAATCCATCGACTTGATGCGCTCCACCACCACAACGGCGATGACGAAGGCGATGACCACCTTGCCGAGCTCGGAGGGCTGAACGCGCAGGGGCCCCAGTTCGATCCAGCGCGTGGAGCCACGGGCCGATGCACCGAGCACCAGCACGATCCCCACGGCCGCGATGAGGATGGCGTAGAGGGTCCACACGTAGCGCGAGAGCCACTCGAGGTCGAGCCGGAGCACCAAGAACATCGCGACCAGGCCGATGAGCGAGTACGCGACCTGCCGGGTGAAGAAGAAGCCGGGGTCCGACGCGATGTCACCCTCGGTGGCCACGCGCACCATGTACACGCCGAAGCCGGTCGCGGCGAGCGCCGCGATGAGCAGCCACCAGTCGATGCCCGCCAGCGCCGACTGCGCGCGACCGCCGGCCGACCCGCCCTCATGCGCCTCACCCGGCAAGGTGGCCATCAGTTCGCCTTGGCCCCGGTGCCGCAGCGGTCGGGCGCGAAGCCCAGATAGGCACCGATCGTCTGACAGGCCACCGGCGCGGCCGAATTGGCACCCGTGCCCCCGCGCTCCACGATGACCGCCACCACGATCTTGGGATCGTCGGCGGGGGCGTAGCCCACCCACCACGCGTGGTCGATGCCGCTCGGGTTCTCCGCCGTGCCGGTCTTGCCCGCCACGCGGAACTGCCGTGGAAGCCGACCGAACACAGGGGTGGCGGTTCCACCGTTGCCATTGGCCGCGCGATCGAGGCCCGACCTGATGACGTCGAGGGTCTCCTTGCTGATGTCCACCGTGCGCCGGGCGCGGGCGCCCACGAGATCGCGCAGCACGCGGCCGTCGGCATCCACCACGGCACGGCCGAGCGTGGGGGTCACGAGAGTGCCGCCGTTGGCGATGGCCGCGTAGGCGGTGGCCATCTGGATGGGCGTGACCAGCACGTTGCCCTGCCCGATGGACATGTTCACCGAGTCGCCCGGTCGCCACGAGCAGTTGATGGGATCGACCTTGCGGTCGCACGTCTGCCGCTTGTAGGCGAGGTCGGGCACGAGGCCGGAGCTCTCCCCCTCGGTCAGGTCGAGCCCCGTGGGCCTGCCGAACCCGAAGCGTCGCGACCACTCCTGCAGCGGCCAGCCCTGCAGCCTGTATGAGCGGTCCGCCAGCTCGTAGAAGAAGGTGTCGCTCGATACCTCGAGCGCCTCCGGCATGGTGATGATGCCATGGCCCTGGTTCCTGAAGCCCTGGAAGCGGGTCTTGTAGAGCACCACCGACCCCGGGGAGTTGATGGCCTCGCCCGGCTTGTAGAAGCCGGACTCCATCGCCGCCGCGGCAGTGAACGCCTTGAAGGTGGACGCAGCCGGGTATTCGCCGCCGATCGCACGGTCGAGCAGCGGCCTGCTGGCGCTCGTGAGCACCCGCCGCACCTCGCGCGGGGTACCCGACTGGAACACGTCCGGGTTGAACGTGGGATACGAGGCCAGCGCCAGCACGGCGCCGGTGCGCGGATCGATCGCAACCCCTGCTGCGCCGGTTGACGTGCCGGAGCCCTGCACCTCGGCCTTGAGCGCGGCCTCGAGTGCCTTCTGCGCCTTGAGGTCGATGGAGAGCCGCAGCGTCTCGCCGGGGCGCGGAGGGGCCTGCGAGAGCACGCCACGGCCCACCACCTGCCCGCGGGCGTCCACCTCCACCTGCTCACGACCCGCGATTCCGCGGAGGTACTGCTCGTACTCGGCCTCGATTCCCGCACGACCCACGGTCTCGTTGCCCAGGTAGCCGCGGTCGGTGTATTCCTCGGCATTCTCAGCCGGGATCGGCCCCACGTAGCCCAGGAGGTGGGCGGCACCGGTGCCCTGCGGGTACTGGCGCTTGTACGCGGCCTGCAGCGAGATGCCCGGCAACTGCGCACGGCGCTCCTGCACGTACGCCTGCAGTTCCGGGCCCGCCTCCTCCTCGAGCACGACGTCCTCGAAGGGCCGGGCCTCCCCTGCCTCCCTCACCTTGGCCGCGAAGAACCCCGGGCGGTAGCCCATCGCCACCGACAGGCGGCGCAGGGCGGCCTCGCCCTCAGGCCCTGCGAGCTGCTGCGGCTCGGCCACGAGGTTCAGCACCTCCCGGCTGGTGACCAGGGGCTTGCCGGTGCGGTCGGTGATGGCCCCGCGCGGGGCCTCGGTGATGACCGTGCGCATGCGGTTGGCCTCTGCGCGCTCCTGGTAGTCGCCGCCCCCGATGACCTGCAGGAACCACAGGCGGGCCACGAGCACGCCCAGCAGCACGATGACCAGGGCGCTGAACGAGGCCATGCGCAGCACCGAGCGCGGCGGCCGCCGGGGGCGGCGCCGGCGCGGCGGTGCGGGGTCGTCCCCCGGCGGCATGCCGGGGGGATCGGGCGTGAGGGTGCTCACGACTCCAGCATTCCCGGTTCCACGTCCATCGGGGCCCCGAGAAGTCGCCGCACGACGAGCAGGATGGGGAACGACAGCAGGCCGGTGAGCACGATCGTGGGCACGATCATCTGCGCGGCCACGGCCGACACCACCATCTCCGTGCCCAGCAGGAGCTGGAACACCGCGTAGCCCACCTGCGCGAACGCGCATGCCACCACCACGAGGGCCACGGGCAGGCCCAGGCTCTCGGCTTCGGGCCGGTCGGTGAAGCGGCCGCACCAGTAGCCGGCGGCCAGGTACAGGAGGGCGAGCACGCCGAGCGTGCCGACGGGGGTGGTCAGCTCAACCAGCAACCCCGCGGCGAACCCCGCAACCGCGCCCACGAACGAACCGCGGAACACCGCCACCAGCACGACGATGGCGATGCAGATGTCCGGCGCACCATCGGCCACCATGAGATACGGCATGAGCGTGATCTGCAGCAGCACGGCAACTGCCACCATGACGGCCACGCGGCCGAGGTGGGACGGCCGCGCCGGCAGGCTCCGGATGCGCCCGACCGGCAGGGAGCGGATGGGCTCGATCTCGCCGGTGATGGGCTCCGCCACCGGGCGCTACCCCTCGGCGCGGCGCTTGGCTGCGGGCGACCGGGGGGTCAGCACGGCAACCGACGACAGGGTGCGGGGGTCCACGAAGGGCGTCACCTGAATGGTCTGGAAGGTGTCCACCGGCTGCGAACCCGCGCCGGCCACCTGACCGATCGGGATGCCCCGCGGATACACCGACGGCAGGCGCATGTCGGCCACGAACCCGGCGGTGCGCACCACGGCGCCGTCACGCACGCGGAACTCACGGGGCACGCCGTCCATCATCAGCTGGCCGCCCACCGTGGGGCGCAGCACGCCAAGGGCACCGCCCGATCCATCCACGGTGGCACCGACCCGGGTGGCGGAGTCGGTGATGAAGGTCACCACGCTGCTCCCGATCGACGCAGAGGTGATCACGCCCACGAGCGACGACCCAGCGGCGGCTGCTGCCACCACGGGGCTGTTCACCACCACGCCATCGTTGGTGCCGGCGTCGATACGGGCACGCGAGTACCAATTGTTGGGGGACCGCCCGACGACGGAGGCCACCAC
>JBIIJJ010000159.1:0-4404 GCA_044233875.1 Miltoncostaeaceae bacterium
ACCAGGCCAGCGACACCCTGGACGACGCCTACAACCTGTTCGCCCGTCCGGCGGAGCGCGCCTACGAGATGGCCGGCATCTCCGCCGACGACGTCGACGTGGCCGAGATCTACAACTCGTTCGCCATCCAGGAGCCCCTCGGCATCGAGGGCCTTGGCTTCGCGAAGCGCGGCGACGGCTGGAAGGGCGCAGAGGACGGCTCCACGTGGCTCGACGGCAAGATCGCCGTCAACCCGTCGGGCGGCCTGCTGTGCAAGGGGCACCCGCTGGGTGCCACCGGCGCCACCCAGGCCGTGGACGTCGTGGAGCAGCTGCGCGGCACCGCGCCCGAGGGCATGCTCCGCAAGGACGCCCAGATCGGCATCTCCGCGTGCCGTGGGGGCCCGGGCTCCGTGGGCGCCATCCACATCTACCAGCGCGAGGGCTGATCACGTGACCGTCTCCGCAATCGAGTTCTCGAGGCTGGGCGCGCCCAAGCTGCACCTGTTCGCCATGAAGTGCGACAAGTGCGGTGAGCTCTCGCCGTGGTGGGAGCGCAGCCACTGCTACAAGTGCGGCCACGACTCCCTCAGCGAGTTCGAGCTGGGTGGCAAGGGCGAGATCACCAACTACACGGTGGTCTACTACCCGCCCCGTGAGTTCCTGGGCCAGGAGCCCTACGTGGTGGGCCACATCCAGATGGACGAGGGCGTCAACCTGCCCGCGCCCGTGATGGGCGTGGACCCGGACGCCGTCGAGGTGGGCACCCGCGTTGCCGCCACCCTGCGCCGCATGAAGCTGGGGCACGAGGGCGACATCTACTACTCGTACAAGTTCGTCGTCGACGACGAGTAGGGGACCCTTCCGCCGCGGGCGGGATTGATCGGTGCTGTACCGTGGGTTTTCCTTACCCCCGTCCGATCGGAGCGCGCGGCTCATGAGAACCGCTCACGTCCCGTGGCGCACTGCCACGATCTCGACCCTCATCTCCTGCGCTGCCCTGGCCGGTGTCGCGGCCACGGCGTCCGCGCAGGGCACCACGACGCCGGCGCCCAGGACCATTTCGATCAGCACGGTCACGGTTGGCTCGCCCAACAACGCGTCGGTGTGGATCATCCCCTTCTACAACAACATCTACCAGACGCAGGCGTCGTGCAACGCGGCGCTGAGCGCCCTGCTGGCCAACCCGCCAGCCACGCCTGATCCCTCGGTGCAGAAGCAGACCATCATCCCCAACAGCTGTATGGAGGTGGGCAACGTCGCCTACACCTACAACGTGGGTGAGACCGAGGTGACCACCGCGCAGTGGGTGGCCTTCCTCAACACCGTCGACCCGCTGGGCCGCAATCGTCATCGCCTCTGGGATGTCGCCGAGAGCCCCAAGGTGTGGCCCAAGTACGGGTCGATCGCGCGCAACCTGAAGGCCCCGGTGGGGCAGCGGTACGCCGTGGCGTCTTCGCAGTGGGCCAACAAGCCGTACAACTCGGCCGACTTCACCCGCGCGGCACGCTTCATCAACTCTCTGCAGAACGGCAAGGTGCTGTCGAGGAAGGCCACGACGGTCACCACGGTGACCGGCACGCCGCTCATCACCACCACCTACCGGGTGCGCCTGTCGCCCATCACCGAGACCGGCCAGTACACCATGAGCAAGCGGGCGGCCACCCGAAACTCGGCCAAGGGCTTCGTGGTCACCAGCCAGAACGAGTGGATCAAGGCGGCCTACTTCGATCCCAAGGGCGGCGGCACGTTCTCGTACTGGGATTACCCCACGAACCCCGGCACGCTGGTGAACTGCCCCGTGGAGACGTCGGGATGCGCCGCAGGCGGCCAGCCCTCGGCCACCACGCTCAACCCCACCACCGGCAACGTGACCAACGCGGGCACGCAGCCGCTGGCCAGCTACATCGCCTCACCGAGCACCCCGAACTCGGCGCCCAACTGGTGCCCGCCGCAGTTCAGCGCGGCTCAGTGTGCCCGGACCCCGACGAACTCACCGATCAACTACACCGGCAACGTGAGCTCCGTCGGCCAGGCGCTCACGCGGTCGCCATGGGGCACGCTCGACCAGGGCGGCAACGTGGTGGAGATCACCGACACCATCGCACCGCCTCCGGCAGCCACGAACAACAAGGTCGTGTGGCGTCGCTGGCACGGTGGCGTGGTTACCGCCACCGCGTACCAGATGTGGATCTCGGCAGTCGGTGTGACGCCGCAGACCATTCCCGGCTACGGAATCAACCCGTTCCGCGGGATCCGCGTCGGGGTGCTCGGAGGCTGACGTTCGCTGCCGCCCTCACCGCCGTGGCCTGTGCGCGCGGCGGTGAGGGCGGGTGTTGGGTTTCCCGACAACCCGCGCCCATCGCCGCGGCTAGGGTTGGCTCGTTGTCCCACCGTCCCCTGATGGAAGACTGAGCCTCATGAGAAGCCCTCGTCCCACGATGCGCCGTCGCGCTGCGCTCACCGCGCTGTCGTGCGCACTCGTCACCACCGCAGTGGCCGCGCAATCGGCAAACGCCGCGCCGTCGCTGCGCGGTTCGTCGCTGCTGGCCAAGACCGGCGCGGGGCCCGACGGCATCGCCGTCGATGCCATGGGCAACGTGTACACGGCCAACTCGCGTGCCAACAGCGTGAGCATGATCATGCCGTCCGGCAAGTCGACGGTGCTCGGCACCACGGGGCAGACCCCCCGTGGCATCGCGCTGGACTCCGCGGGCAATGTGTACACCAGCAACCTCGGCGCGGGCACGGTCACCAAGATCACGCCGGCCGGCGTGTCGACCACGCTCGGCACCACCGGTCGCCAGCCCATCGACGTGGCGGTGGACAGCGCGGGCAACGTGTACACCACGAACTACCTCGACAGCACGGTCACCAAGATCACGCCCGCCGGCGTGTCGACCACGCTGGGCTCAACGGGCTCGCGGCCGCTGGGCATCGTGCTCGACAAGGCCGGCAACGTGTACACGGCCAACGAGGGCGCGAACAACGTCACGAAGATCACGCCGGATGGTGTCTCCACGGTCTTCGGAACCACGGGCGCGTGGCCCCAGGCCATCGCCATCGACGGCGAGGGCAACCTCTACACCGCCAACTGGAATTCGCGGAACGTGTCGAAGATCACGCCCGCCGGGCAGTCGTCGATCTACGGCCGCACCAGCAGGCGCCCCATCGGCATCACGATCGACCCGTACGGCAACGTGTACACCACGAACGACGGCTCGAGCAGCGTGTCGCGCATCACGCCGGGCGGGCAGTCGCAGGTGATCGCCCAGACCGGCAAGCGGCCCATCGGCATCACCTCCGATGCCGCGGGCTTCCTCTACACGGCCAACTTCCTGCCGGGCACCGTCAGCGAGATCCCGCCGCCCCCGCCCCGCAACCCGGGCGTCATCTCGCTGAGCACGGTCACGGTGGCGTCGCCGGGCAACAAGCCGGCATGGATCATCCCCTTCTACAACGACGTCTACCAGAGCCGTGCGTCGTGCGTGGCGGCATTCCCCGGCGTGCGCGCGACGGTGGCGGCCAACCCCGACCCCGCGGTGCAGACGGTGTCGGCCACCTCATGCATGCAGGTGGGCGGCGTGTCGTATCCGTACCGCATCGGCGAGATGGAGCTGACCACCGCGCAGTACGTGACGTTCCTCAACACCGCCGACCCGCTTGGCCGCAACCCGCATCACCTGTGGGACATCGCCCAGAGCTCGCGCGTGTGGCCCAAGTACGGGTCGATCAACAAGAACATGCGCGCACCCCGCGGCCAGCGTTACTACGTGTCGTCGCCCGTGTGGGCCAACAAGCCCTACAACCAGGGCGACTTCGCACGCGGCGCGCGCCTGGCCAACTCGCTGCAGAACGGCAAGTTGCTGTCCACGCGCAGCCGGGTGATCACCACCTCGACCGGCGCGCGCCTCACGCGCACCACGTACACCGTGCGGCTCTCCACCACCACCGAGACCGGCATGTACACCATGAAGAACCGCAAGGCCACGCGAAACCTGACCTCGGGCTTCTCGGTGTCGAGCCAGGATGAGTGGATCAAGGCCGCGTACTTCGACCCGAACGGCGGGGGCAAGTTCTCGTACTGGGACTACCCGACCAACCCGGGCCTGTACGTGAACTGCCCGGTGGACACCTCGGGTTGCGCGCAGGGCCAGCAGCCCTCCGCCACGCAGCTCGACGCCAACGGCGACGTGACCAACGCGGGCACGCAGCCCCTGGCCTCGTTCGAGGCGCTGCCCGGCGTGGCCCCCAACTGGTGCCCGTCGCAGTTCACGGCAGCACAGTGCGCCATCACGCCGTTCGGCGCGGTGGCCAAGATCTACGTGGGCAACGTGAGCTCGGTGGGCCAGGCGCTCACGCGCTCGCCGTGGGGCACGCTGGACCAGGGTGGCAACGTGGTGGAGACCACCGACACGATCTCCC
>JBIIJJ010000182.1:0-3751 GCA_044233875.1 Miltoncostaeaceae bacterium
ACGCCCTGGCCACCGACCTGCTCGGGCTCCACGTGATCGAGTCGCACGACATCGACGTGTCGGGGCTGCTCATCCCCGCCACCCGCTACGTGTACCTGAACGCCCGGGAGTCGCGCGAGAGCGAGGGGCGCAGGCGCTTCACCCTGGCGCATGAGATCGGCCACTGGGTGTGCCAGTGCGACGAGGGCCGCGCCGCCGCGCCCGAGCCCATCATGTGCCGGGCCGACGACCTCACGGGGTCGACGGACACCTCGCTCGAGCGCGAGGCCAACAACTTCGCGGCGTCGCTGCTCATGCCCGAGCGGCAGGTGCGCGCCGCGGCGGCCGAGGGCACCGACGTCGACACCGCGGCCGAGCGCTTCGGCGTGAGCGACATCGCCATGGAATGGCGCTACTACAACCTGCGCATCACCGACGACCGGCCGCGTCGCCAGTAGCCAGTATCTGCTGGGCGCGCTGATGCGCTATGCCCAGGAGCGCACCGATCTCACGCACGCTCAACCCTGCCGACCGCAGGCGGCGCGCGACGTCGGCAGTGGTCTCACGGGATCGCCGTGTGAGGTCGTCGGCCTCGCGGCGCAGGCGCCGCGCTTCCGCGATGCCGGCATCGAGGTCATCGCCAACGCGGTGGGTTACGTCGAGATCGAAGGAATCGGGAGGCAGGTCCTCGAGAAGGGCGATCACGTCACGGGCCATCGTCTCGATCTCGGCCGCACGACGCGCCTGGGTGACCACGTGCCGGAAGTCGAGGATGCGAATCACCCACCATCCCCGGTCAGTGCGCTCCGCGGACACGCGGTACGTGCGGCGCGGGCTCATCGCCACCACCCCTCTCCCAGCACGGGCTCCGCCCGGCGGAAGATGCCGTCTTCCACAGTCATCTCGTCGAGTTCCCGGTGTCGGGGAATCGGAATGAGCACATGCCCGCACATCCAGATCTCGTGCCGCGCGCCCTGCCTGAGGAGATGGAAGTCCACCCCACGCTCGGCAGACGCACGACGGAGGCGCCTGATCGCCACGGAGCGTCTCATGAATTCAGGCTATTCACAAGACACTCAAGCGACTATCACGTAGTCGGCCAGAAGCCGGCCCAAACCCTCACAAAATCGCTTTCATGAACCTTGCGATTCGGCAAGGTGCGGCACATAGATCGCTTACAGGTGACGCGTTGGCTCCCCTCACCACCCGACAAGGAGCCCACCGTGTCACCCAGTTCCAAGACCCTCGCCGCCGTCCTCGTGGCGGCCACCGCAGGCGCCGGCGTGTTCGGCGCGTCGTCTGCACTCGCCCGACCCGGCGACAACGACCAGCGACGCCCGGGCGGCGCGCCGTCGCAGCAGCAGCCGCGTCCGGCGCAGCCCGGCGCCGCGCAGCCCGGCGCCACCCAGCCCGGCCAGCAGGCCCCGGTGATCGGCGTGATCTCACCCGACCAGCCCGGCGCCACCCGCCCGGGCACCCGGGCCCAGGGGCCCGCCCTGCAGCCGGGTGATGGCAACGCCAGCCCCCGCGTGGGCGCCGGCGGTGACAACTGGCAGCCCCAGGGCAGCCGCCGCGGCCGCAGCTTCCGCGTGAACTGCGAGTACGTGAAGTCGGCGGTCATCAACCCCATCCTCTTCCCCGGCCAGAACCCGGCCGGGCATGACCACCAGTTCTTCGGCGGCCTCACCGTGAACGAGAGCACCACCCCGGCCTCGCTCGTGGCCGCCAACGCCGAGCGCGACTCCACCTCGTGCCGGCAGACGCGCGATGGCTCGGTGTACTGGCAGGACTCGCTCATCGTCACCGACGACCCCGCCAACCCCGTCACCCTTCTGCCCGACGAGATCCGCGTGCGCTACTCGGCCCCCCGCGGCCAGCGCGTGCGCGCCTTCCCCGCCGGGTTCACCATGATCGCCGGCGACCGCACCGCCACCGCGCTGCAGGCCAACGCCGGCTGGCGCTGCGAGTACGACGCCCCGGGCACCGCGCTGCAGGCGTCCCCGCCGCTCTGCGAGCAGGACGAGGCCATCGTGGGCGTGGTGAGGTTCCCCAACTGCTGGGACGGAACGACCCTCACCAGCGCCACCCTGCCGCAGCCGCACGTGGCCTTCCGCACCGGCAGCACCTGCCCCACCACCCACCCCGTGGCCCTGCCGGAGCTCGTGGAGGAGGTCTTCTGGGCGAGTGACGGCCAGGAGCACACCTACAAGATCTCAGGCGCCGACACCACCACGGGAATCCACGGCGCGTTCATCAACGGCTGGGACCAGACGGCGCTGCGCAACCAGGTGCGCCGCTGGCTGAACCGCCGGGCGTAGCCACCCGCGCGTGCATCCGGCCGGCCGGGGCCCTCACGCCCCTGCCGGCCGGGCGCGCGCCAAGTCTTTTCGCGCCCCCCACGATTTCCGAACACCTCGCAACATGATCGCAACCCACGGCATGCAGCCTTGCCCCATGCACGATCTGCCCACCCAGGCCCAGCACCTCGCCACCCTGCGCGCGAGGATCCTCCTCGACGACCACGCCCTGGCACAGGCCCGCCGCAGTGATGGCCTGCCCGCCGCGGAGGCCTTTGCCGAGCGCCTGAGGATCGGCGCCATGCGGTCGGACAACCGCGACCTCACGGCCGCGCTGCGCCGCAACACGTGCGCCAACGACCCCCGCCTCACCCGCCGCTTCGACCTGCTCATGGATCTGGTGGACGAGGTGGCAACGCTGGAGTTCGAGGCCGCCACGGGTGGTGACCAGCTGATGAGGCGGTCGATGATGCACCAGGCCGCCGGTGAGATGCGCAACGCGGCACTGGCCTTGCAGGCGTCGGCCCCGGCGCCACGCACGCCGCCGCCACTCCACGTGGTGGCGTAAGCCCGCTCGCGCCCGCGACCCGGACGACGGCCTCGGCATCCGATCTACGATGCGGTCGTGGCGCGCTCCGCCCCCACAGCCATCGCCCTGACTGCCGCAGCCCTCGCCGGGCTCGCCGTGGCGTCATCAGCCGCCGGCCTCAGCGTGAGTGACACCATCGCTGTGGGCACGAGCCCCAATGACATCGCCTTCCGGGGCGACGGTCAGCGGGCGTACGTGAGCAACTCGCTAAGCAACGGCGTGTCGGTGATCGACACGGCCACCCGCACCGTGTCGAGCACCATCAGCGTTCCGGGCCCCAGCTCCGTCGCCTCGGGAGGCACGCGTCTTGCGATGGGCTCCAACGCCGGTGGGGGCCAGTACCGCGCCTCCTTCTACGACAACCAGACGAACAACTTCCTCGGGAATGGGACCCTGGGCGGCCAGCTGGGCGGCGTCGCCATGGCGCCCGATGGCTCGTTCGCCTACCTGGCGACCAGCGTCACCATCACCAAGGTAAACGCGGCGTCCCAGGCCATCGCGGCGCAGAGCGCCCAGGCCCAGGTGTCGTACAACCGGGTGGTGATGCGGCCGTCCGCAGGCCAGGTGTGGGCCACCAGCTACAACGCGGGAACGCTCACGGTATTCGGCACCTCGGCACTCGCCACCACGCAGACCATCAGCCAGTTCGGCAACTTCGGAGTGGTCGGGTTGGCCATCACCCCCGACGAGGGCACCGTGTACGTGACCAAGTGCTCGACGGGCGTGATCCCGGTGAACGCGTCCACCTACGCGGTCGGGAGCACGATCCCACTCGCGGGATGCCCATACGGAGTGGCCATCGACCCCACCGGAAAAGTCGCCTTCGTCTCGCGCAATTCCGCCAACACGGTGTCGGCCATCGACATGCTCACACACGAGGTGATCG